>JAJRWG010000190.1 GCA_024276895.1 Bacteroidota bacterium | reverse complement strand
CAGGTTTGACCAGTCGGCATTTCCGCTAACCTCTCCAGTGATTGAAAGGCTCGTCCCCTCTTCGTAGTTGATTGTCGTATCTGAAGGAATTTCCCCTCCTGGGTGGATGTGCGATTGCCATTCCGGTCTGGATTCCACAAGATCAAAAGTAGTATAATCAACAACTTGCCCCCCTTCCAAATCAAAATTAATAATAGGTAACATAGCATATCTATATTCTTCCAATACAGTATTCCAATAATAAACATATTTACTTATATCAGCATAAGAATCTTCATCCATGCTCGGGTCTCCCGGATAAACACGTTCGTCACTTTGAGGTTCATAAAAATACCATCCGTCAAAGTTTGTTGTGGAATCCACATCCGGACCTCCGACAAAAGTAGCATTTATTGTATGTGCTTGTCCGTTTTCGTAAACTGTGGAGGTATTGTAAACAGGCATATTTCCCTGAGCGTTGTTTGTTGTGTCATAAATTCCATAAGAACCAAACCCGGAACCCGCTATGTTTTCTATTCCGGAAGAATTTATTTGAAACTGCATTGCGTATTGGTCACAATCCCAGTTCGGTCCGGGAGGGTGCTGGTCGGTAGAATCAACATTGTAATAATAGTTTTCAAACCACCCGTTTCTTTCGGTCGTGTCCTGTAAAAAATCCCAGTGTGCCGGAAGGTATGGGATTGAGTCAGCGAGATAGCCGTGCAAAAGGTTTTTATCGGCTTGCTCCCCCGGAATCCCGTTTCCATTTATATCCGCTTCGTCTTTTGTTGAACCAAGGATTGCATTATAATCATCCTTATTGATTATGTCGTCTCCAGTAACATCTCCCGAGCCGTAATATGTCAAGTCCGGCTCCCCCCCGTTCAAAAGGTTGGGCTGTATGTATGGGTTTAAATATTGGTCTCCGTAAAAGCTGTCAACCGAAGCCATGAACATGTCCGATGTTGGCTTGTCATAATAATGCCCTCCCGTAATAGAATAAACAAGCCCTTCAAAATCCCCTTCTTCTTTTGTCGTGTATGAAACAGTTTCTTTCTTTATTTCAGGTTCAAGTGTTTGCGGGTTTATTGTTTTTTTTGCATTTTTAACCGGGATTAATTTTGCTGTCGGGTTTTCAAAATAAACGCTTTTTGTTTCAAGCATTGAGCGATGTTTTGTTGGAAGGATTTTTTTTTCGGACGCATTTTCGTCCATCAGCTTTTCTTGCGAAACTGCTTTGCAGGTGATAAAGTTCAGTGAAACGGTTAACACAAGAAAGGCGAAAAGCAGTCGGTAGGATCGGGCATTTCGTGCTTTCATTGCAAAAGCGTGTTGGTTGAAACTCACAAAATTAGAAAATTAAAACCTGAAAGGCAAAGATTTTCTTCATTTTCTCTCGCCTGAGGCGAGAGAGGGATCTCCCGGGAGAAAGGGTTGCCCCCGGGAGATTCCCGCCTGCCGGACGGGCAGGTCTCACGCGATGCCGAAGGCAAATCCTAAATCTTAAACCGGTGTTTGTTATTCGGTGTTCACCAGTCTTCAGTCCTCAGTCTGACCTTTCATCCGTCCCCCAACTTCCAACCGCTAAATCTGTCCCCGTTCGATCATCTTGACAATGGCTTCGATTTGTCTGTCCTCGCCCCGGGGGTCGTACTTCACCTTCAAATTGTAACCCCACAGGCGCGCGAAGGCCTGATAGAAAAAAGCGGTAAAATTACCACGCAATTCCTCCACCAGTTTGTAGGAGGATTCACCGGTTTCACGATCGATGAGTTTGATGAGGATCAGTCCCTGTGAAAAAGTCAGCCGTTTCAATTCACCGCCGTATCGTTGTTTGATTTCGCCCTCGGCCTTTTTCATGATTTTTCGCCTTTCCCTGTCGTTCTTCGCCATGCTGAGTTCTTTGTCGTAATGTCTGAGTTGCACCGCGGCAAGTTTTGCGAAAGGGTAAACGCGTTTGATATTTTTAATGAGTTTCGTCAGTTTTCTTCTTTTTCTTGCCGTATGGGGTATCGACAAAGAAATAACTTCCACTTCGTGCAGGCGGATGTAGGGCAAGGTGTCTCCGTTGATGACTTGTACCGGGAGGTAACGGCTTTTGAATTCCTGTGCGCCTGCCCTGAGGGCAAAGCCGGAAACAAACAAGAGTATGAAAGGCAGTGTTTTCATCCATCAGGCATTTTCCAAAGATCATGCCTTAAATCAAAACAGCCGTTAAATGGCTGCTTTCAGCTTGGCAAGGCTGGCTTTCCCAAATTTCTTGCTGGCATAGTTCAGGTTGATGTGGAGCTTTTGGTTGTTTTTCCGGGAAGGCATTTCAAACATGGCATCCATCAAAATGGCTTCAACGATTGAGCGAAGTCCCCTGGCGCCCAGCTTGAACTCGATTGACTTTTCCACAACGTAATCCAGCACCTCATCGTCGAAACTCAGCTCAACGCCATCCATGTCGAACAACTTGATGAACTGTTTGACGAGGGCGTTCTTGGGTTCAACCAGTATTCTTTTCAGTGCGTCTTTGCTTAAAGGGTTCAAAAAACTGAGCACGGGTAATCTGCCTACAATTTCGGGAATGAGCCCGTATTTTTTTAAATCGCCGGGAGCCACGTACTGCAACAGGTGATTTTTGTCAACCACCTCGTCGTTGTGACCTGCAAAAGCATAGCCCACAACATTGGTGCGCAAGCGCGAAGCGATGATGCGTTCGATACCCTGGAAAGCACCGCCGGCGATGAACAGGATATTTTTCGTGTTTACGGTGATGAGTTTCTGCTCGGGATGCTTACGTCCGCCCTGTGGCGGCACATTGACATCGGTGCCTTCGAGCAGTTTCAGCAAGGCCTGCTGGACACCTTCGCCCGAAACATCCCTTGTGATGGACGGGTTGTCACTTTTGCGGGCGATTTTATCAATTTCGTCAATAAAAATGATTCCTTTTTCTGCTGCCGAAACGTTGTAGTCGGCAGCCTGCAACAAGCGGGTAAGGATGCTTTCGACGTCCTCGCCCACGTAACCGGCTTCGGTTAGCACCGTCGCATCCGCAATGGCAAAAGGTACATGGAGCATACGGGCGATGGTCCGTGCCAACAGTGTTTTACCGGTACCGGTTTCGCCCACCAGCACAATGTTCGATTTCTCGATCTCAACATCGTTTTCATCGTTTTTTTGTGCGATACGCTTGTAGTGGTTGTAAACCGAAACAGCCAGTACTTTTTTTGCTTCTTCCTGACCGATAACGTACTGGTCAAGAAAAGCCTTGATCTCCTTGGGCTTGAGTACAGACTTTTTGATGTCGGGCGCCTGGAATTCGCTGCCCGTTTCTTCTTCAAGTATGAGTTTGGCCTGTTCGATGCAGAAATTGCAGATCTGTCCCTCCATGCCCGAAACAAGGAGGGTTGTTTCCGATTTGGGTCTGCCGCAAAAGGCGCAGTGTTCGTCTTTTTTCTTCGTCATAATATTTTATTCACGATGAAAACCAGTTGATTATTTAGTAAGTAAACGTCTTGGTTTACTGTAAGGTTACAATGCCGGCGGCTATTTTTTATTTTTGACCAGCACTTCGTCAATCATTCCGTATGCTTTGGCTTCCTGAGCGGTCATCCAGAAATCGCGGTCGGCATCTTTCCAAATCTGTTTGTAGGTTTGCTTAGAGTGCGATGCCAGGATCTCGTACAGTTCTTTTTTGAGCTTCTGAATTTCCCTGGCCGTAATTTCAATGTCGGAAGCCTGTCCCTGTACACCGCCCATGGGTTGGTGAATGAGTACCCGGGCATGTTTAAGTGCAGTACGTTTCCCGTCGGTGCCGGCGCAAAGCAGGATGGCGCCCATGGAAGCAGCCACGCCGGTACAAATTGTGGCAACATCAGGTTTGATGTACTGCATGGTGTCGTAAATGCCCAGTCCTGCGTATACCGACCCGCCAGGTGTGTTCAGGTAGATCTGGATATCGCGGTTGGGGTCATTTGACTCGAGAAACAACAACTGGGCCTGGATGATGTTGGCCACGTAGTCGTCAATGGGAACTCCCAGAAAAATGATGCGGTCCATCATCAGCCTTGAAAACACGTCCATCTGTGCCACATTCATCTGCCGTTCCTCAATGATGGTGGGCGAAATGTAATTGGCGCTGACAGCGTTGTATTTGTCAAGTGTGGTACTGCTGATGCCGTGATGCTTTACAGCGTATTTTTTAAATTCGTGGTTCATGCTGTTCATTATTTTGTGTTGGATACAATTTCGTAAAACTTATCGGAACTCACTTCTTTTTTATCAAGTGAAAGATGCTCCTTGAAAAGGCTGATGAATTTTTCATCGAGGAGGTCGTTGTGGATGCGCTGCCACTCCTCCCGGTTTTGGAGGACAGAATCGATGATCGATTCAACCTGTGGGTTAGGTTCCGAACCGCCGCCCATGGCTGCAAAATAGTTTCTGACTTTCCCCCTGACTTCATCTTCGCTGACAATTACCGCATCGCCAAATTCTTTTTGGAGTTTGGCTTCAATCAGTTGCCATTTGATGGTTTTAGCGTAGCTGTCATATTGTTGCTCCAGTTGTTCAGGGGTTATTTTTCCTTCATTGCTTTCCAGCAACCATCTTTTCATAAAATCATCAGGCAGTTCGATGCCTGCTTCTTCAATCAGTTTGTTGATGGCATCGGCCAGAAGCTGACGGTCGGTGTCGCGTGTGTAATGCTTTTCCAGGTCTTCGGCCAGTCTTTTTCTGAAATCTTCTTCCGATTTCAATTCGTCGTTGGGGAATACCTGTTTGTACAATTCTTCCCCCATTCCTGCTTCCTTCAAGCGGATGACTTTTTCCACTTCAAAGCGGTAGTCTGCTTTCCAGCTGGCTTCGTCCCCGTCGTGCAGGTTCAGCACGGCTTTGGTTTTTTTGTCGTCTTTAAATGCCTGGTACGGGTTGAAGACCAGGGCCGTACCTGCCCCCTTGCCTAAAAACTTATTCTGGATGGTTTTCAGTTTGATGTCTTCAATCCTGAAGAATCCGGTATGTTCGTGCCCGCTTTCCACATCATTTCCTTCCTCGTCAAGTTGGGTGAACCTGCCCTGGAGCCCATCTCCCTCTTCAGCTGTTTCGGGGTATTCCTCGGTGCCAAACCGGACTTTGACATCGGCAATGGCCTTGTCAATTTCCTCGTCCGATACAGTAACAGTATAATAAGGTGTCTTGATATTTTCGTTAAGCTGGACTTCAAACTGCGGTGCGAGCCCGATGTCGAAGTAAAAATCGAATTCACTTTGCTTGCTGAAATCAATGGTTTGGGTTTTTTCGGTATTGGGCAAGGGGTATCCCAAAACGTCCAGGTCTTCATCAAGGATGTAGGAGTTCAGGGCTTCCGACACTTTTTTGTTGATTTCTTCAACCTCAACGTTATTTCCATACATTTTTCTGATCATTCCCATCGGGACTTTACCGGGCCTGAAACCGGGCATGTTAGCCTTGCGGCGGTAATCGTTCAACTGCTTGTTGACGGCGTCAATGTAATCTTCCCTGCTCAGTTTAATGTGGATGACGGCAGTCAGATCGCCATTGTTTTCACGGGTTACTTCCATTAATTCGGTGATTTGTATTAAACGAAATTATTCTCTTTTACGGATACTTTTGTCTTTGGTTATCAGCGGTGTTGACAACTGTTCTTGTGCGGATGAAGGGACTCGAACCCCCATGCCTTGCGGCACCAGATCCTAAGTCTGGCGCGTCTACCAATTTCGCCACATCCGCAGGTATTTTCCGGCTTAAAAACAGGGGTGCAAATATACTATTTTTTATCGGAGTGAGGGCGCTGGGTTTTATCATACTTTGCGCCTTCCTGCACCCGGTCGCCACCCTTACAAACTTACCCCAAAAGAAAAAGCCTGTCAGTCTCTGACAGGCTTTCCCTCTGATAAAAAAGTCAATGAACAAATATTAAACTACTTTGACATTTACTGCATTTAAACCTTTTCTACCTTCTTTCAATTCGAATTCCACACGGTCTCCTTCATTGATCTCATCGATCAATCCGGAAACATGTACGAAATACTCAGTTTTCGACTCGTCTTCGATGATAAAACCGAAGCCTTTTGAGCCACTGAAGAATTTAACTGTTCCTGTTTTCATTATAAATAAATATGTATTAAAAAATGCAAAAATAACACTATTTCAACTGGTTTCTGCATTTTCGCACAAATATTTTTTCCAACACCCGCTTTTTATCCGTTAAAAAGGACTGTGACCCCATATTTACAGACGGTTAATCAACAACTCCGCGATGGTAAAAATCTTCATTTTTTTGTTACAAACTGCTGCAATTAGCCTAAGCATGTTCCTTAAAATCCAATTCGTAACGAGATTTCGAAGTTTCTGCCGAAGGACCAAAACCCCCTGAATGTTTCCAGCTTGTGGTCTGATCCGTCTTCTCCGTTCAGGATGTGGACGCTGTTCAGCAGGTTGTATGCATTCAATTGTACCGAAGCGGATGATTTACCCAGATTGAAAGGAATACTCAGGTAAAGGTCCAGCAAATGGTATGCCGGGATTCGAAAAGCCTGAGTCTGATCATCAGCCCTGTTGCGTTCTGCCGGATTGAAATTTGCATAGAGCCTGTCGAAGTAACGGTATTCGGCACGCAGACTGAAAAAACGAAGGATCTGCAAACGGGCAAACAAGCCCAACTGCTGCTGGGCCGTGCCCCCCACAAAAAGGCCGTCGGCAAACACTTTTACTGTATCGACAACCACATTGTTGTCGTTGAATAACCGGGCTACAACATTGTTCTGCCACTTGTAGCTGCCGAAACTGAAATACCCTCCAAGCTGAAAATTCCTGCCCGGCGAGTAGGTTAACTCACCTTCAATTCCTTTGTGGATGGCGTTCAGGCCGTTGACCATGGCGCGTGTCCGGGTGTTGTTTTCCAACTGGACGTATTCGTTCGACAGCAGCGAAACATTGTTCCACCAGGTATGGAAAACATTGATCCCGGCTTCCAGCAAAGGGGACTTGAAGCGGTAACCTGCTTCTATGGTTTGTATTTCTTCGTTCTTCAGGTTTTGCACAGGCACGTTGGTAAAATTCCCGAAAACATATTTGAAATAAGGAGCCTTTGAGATTATGGCGCCGTTGACAAAAAAAGTGTGCCTGACTTCCGGCAGAAAACTGATTCCGCCACGGACATCGAATCCGGGTTTGACAATGGTTTTGCTTTCGGTGTTGTTCACATAATTGAAACGGTCCACCCGCCGGTACCAGTTGTTGTTTCCGCTAAGAGAAAAATAAGCCTGTAGTTTTTCGTTGTTGTAAAGCAACTGTCCGTATGCGTTGGCAAAATGGATGATGGAATTGTTATTGACCCTGATGAGGTCGCCGGTGGTTTTGACTTGTTGCCTGCCGGCCACTCCGTCAAATGCCCAGGCGTAATCTTCCACAAAAAATCTTCCGCCCAGCAGATCGGTTATTTCTTCGCGTAAAAAAGAGTTGAAGTAACGGTAGTGTAAACCGGCGACCAGTTTGAGATGGGGTGTAAGTTTCTTTTCGACGGTTGACAAAAATCCTGCCTGTACATGGCTGGCAAGAAAATTGGTCTGCACATTCATCGAATAGCCGTTAACCACTTCGCCGTTTTCCAGTTCGTACCGGTCCTCGTGCGTGGCATTGTTTTCGTAAATGGCATCCCAGTCAATTTGTCCCGAGGGGTTGCGGTATTCGAAAATTGAGGGTGCGTAATTGAAACTTTAAGACCATTTTCCACCACCCGTGCCGTAGGAAACGTACAGGCTGTTTGCCAGCTTCAGTCCGGGGGCCGGTTTCAGGTAGTGGTTGATGCTCAGAAAGGGTTTGTGATAAAAATTTTCGGATGCATTATTTATTTGTCCGTTGTAGCTGCCCCAATCTTTGTTGTAGCGATACCCGTACAATTCATTTTCCTCAGCGGACAGTTTGAGGGTGCGTTGTCCGTGCCGCTGCGGGGCGCCAAGCAGGCTGATAACCAGCTTGTTTTTGGTATTAAACTGTTTGCTCAGCGCCAGGTAGTACGACCAGCCGGTGACGTAGGTGGCATCGATGTAACCGGGCCCCCGTGTGTGTGAGCCCAGGAACGAAACACTCCATCCGTTTTCCATTTTACCGCTGTTCAGCGCAACGGTCATTTTCTGGTTGCCATAGCTTGTGAGCTGATAACCGAACATGCCTCCTTTTTTCTTTTTAGCCGGTTCGGTGATGATGTTGACGCTTCCACCCACAGCACTGATGGTGGCGTGGACAAGGCCCGGCCCTTTCTGAACCTGGATTTCCGCAGCGGCATCACTCAGCCCGAGCCAGTTGCTCCAGTAAACCAGCCCGTTTTCCACCCCGTTGATGGGAATGCCGTTGAGCAAAACACTCACGTTTTCCTGACCGAATCCCCTAATGCTCATTTGGGCATCACCGCTGCCACCGCCGTTCCGGATGCTGTAAACGCCCGGAATGTCTTGCAGGATGAGTGGCAAAGGCTGATCGCCCAGTTCTGTCCTGATGGTTTTGGACCGGACGGTTGAAACCGAGACCGGTGACCGCTGGTCTGTTACCAGCCCTGCTGTGATGGTGATCTCGTCAAGTGAATAGGCTTGCGGTTTGAGTAAAATATTGCCCAGTTGACAACTACCGTTCTTTGTTTTGTAAAAAATTTCTTCCGCCATGTAGCCCAGTGACTGAATCCGGAGTGTGCCTGTGGGATGTTCCACCTTTAAAACAAATTCCCCCGATTGGTTGGAGATGCTTCCTTTTTTGCTGCCGTCTTCAACAATGTGGGCCAAAGCAACGGGCTTGTTGTTTTGCAGATCGGTGAGCCTCCCCCTTACGATGAATTGCGAAAAAACAGAGCCCGCAAGCAGCAACAGCCCCATCGTTAATGATAATTTCCTTGTCATTCCTTTTACTTTTTAATTTGAACCATAAAAAAACCCGGACAAATTGCCGGGGCTGCAAAAGGAAATCCATGACAGGAAAAGCCGGAAAGGCATGGGCATGTACCCACGTTTCCGTCAGCCCGGGTGTAGCGTTACATCCGGGCTTCCTGATCGCTGACATTTCTTCTACCATCCAGACTGTACTGTCGGCTCCGGAATTTCACCGGATCAGTCCCGTGTGTACGGGAGTCGCGGACTTTCACCGCCGGTCGGGAATTGCACCCTGCCCCGAAGAATTTGTCGGCGCAAATGTATTTTTTTATGGAACCTGAAAGGCCTGAAAAAGAAATTTAGAATGCTTCTTTTTTAGCGTGGATGAAAGCCAGTGTTTCCAGAGCCGCAACGGTCCCGTCGGAAACCGCTGTGGTCACCTGGCGGTACTTCTTCGCACGTGAATCACCTGCTGCAAAAACACCTTTCAGGTTGGTATGCAGGTACTCATTTGTGACAATTTCATTCCACTGGTTCAGTTCAACGGCAGTGTTTTTAAGCATGTTCGTGTTGGCTTCGTATCCGATGAATATGAATACACCGTCAACTTCTTTGTCAAATAATTCGCCTGTCCTCAGGTTTTTGCAGTTGACTTTCTTCAGCCGCTCGTCTCCTGAAAAGCCCGTAATGTGCGATTCCATGATGAAATCGATTTTCGGGTTTTGGCGGGCTTCTTCAACGGCATGTGCAAAGGCCTGGAAGTGGTCAAACTCGTGGAGGATGGTAACCTTGCCGGCATATTTGGTAAGCGAAACAGCTTCTTCAAGGGCGGAGTTGCCTCCACCCACAACAATAATCTCCTTGTTCTGGAAGAAATCACCGTCGCAGGTGGCACAGTACGAAATCCCTTTCCCCTTGAAGTCTTCCTCACCCGGCACCTTCAGCATGCGCGAGCGGCCACCCGTTGCCAATATGACAGCCGGCGCCTGGTAAACCATTTTGCCGTTGACTACGACAGTCTTTAAATCCTGGTCCAGCTTTAGTTCGCTCAGCCTGACATTGGATTTGATGAGGCAGCCAAACGATTTTGCCTGCTTTTTCATGCTTGCCGACAACTGGTAACCGCTTGTGCTTTCCACGCCGGGATAGTTGGCAATTTCGTGGGTTAACACCAGTTGCCCCCCGACAGTTCCGGTATCCAGAATCAGGGTTTTAGCCTTTGCCCTAGCCAGGTAAATGCCCGCCGTCAGTCCGGCAGGCCCGGCACCGACCACAATCACATCAAATTGGTTTTCTTCCATTGCTTTTGAGACTTCCGGGAAAACATTACTTAAATTCCCGGTCAAGTATTTCGGTAATTTGTTCACGGGTCTGGATGCTGCTGGCGGCAGCCACCACTTCACCGTTTTTGTAATAAATCACAAAGGGAAGCCCCATAAACGAGCGGGCTTCGGGCAGGTTGCGGATCACTGCTGCATCGGGGTTGTCGAAAAGAAAATCGCGGAAAGCCACATTGGGGTATTCGTCCTGCAACTCTTCCATGATGTCGTAAACAGGCAGGCACATGGGGCCCATGCGTCCGCAACAGATCATCACATTTTCGTTGTTTTTTAACAATTCGCTGTGCTCGGCTGCACTGGCAACGTGTTTTAAGTTTGTTTGTAAAACCATTTCATTAATTTTTAAGGTGAATAATGGCCATTTCCTTATCATAAACCATGCCAGAATAGTGATACTTAAGCGATATGTTTTGTGTCGTCAGAACGAATTGCCTACCTGCCTTTGACTGTGTGTCTTAGGTGCATTTGAAGGAGGTGACAGACTGACAAAGCTGCCGGTTTTAGAGGAGCCTTTTGATGGTACGCAACTGGTGGGTGTATTTATTTTTGCTTTCGTTGTAAATGCCCTGGTGGTCAACTTTGTCAATCCTGACCTCACCTGAAGCATGAATAATTTCACTGTTGCTCAGCAAAATGCCCACGTGGTTGATGTTGCCTTCGCTGTTTTCAAAAAAGGCAAGGTCGGCGGGAAGGGCTTCGTGGATGAGGTTGAGAGTTTCGCCCTGAGTGACCTGAAGGGAGGTGTCGCGCTGCAATTGCAATCCGCACAATTTGAAAACAATTTGTGTGAATCCCGAACAATCGATGCCAAAGGGAGAACGGCCACCCCAGAGATAAGGTGTGCCCAAATAAAGTTTTGCGATTTCGGTAATCTGCTCAGGCAAAGGTTTTTCAGGTGGGACTGTGGTTTTTCCGCTGCAAGTAAAACGCTGTCCGTCCAATTCCATTTTTCCCTGATTAAAACGCGGAAGGCGGCTGCCCCTCGTCAGGAAGAGGGGAGGGGCATTGTTTTCGGGAACGGCATCGCAACAGGCATTCAGTGTGTAAACGGGGGTTTCGGTCAGGAGATCGTTAAAAAGTTTTTCGTTGATGAACAGTATTTGTTTTTCATCAATCCAGCCTTCGTAATTATCGCCGCCTGATTCGATGAGCAGCCATCCGCCCATGGCGTCTTTGATAAAAACAAGGTCGCCGAAAAGCAGTTGGTTGATCATTTCGTGGCGGTCGCCGGGTTGTGACCGGACTGGAATAAGGGACAGGCTACAGATTCCGTATTTCATTTTTTTGTATCAAATTTAATTTGTTTCCGGTTTTAAGCGTCGGACAATTGCCCGTGCTTTCCGGAAAAATATTTCATCGCACCGCCATCTGATTTGCGATGAAAAAATTTCGCGTACTTTTGTTAAATAAAACAGCGGTGCATGAATTCTTTTTTTTCAAAATTACAACATAATTATTACGAAATCTTTAAAGTCGTTTTATTTCTTCTGGCCATCGCCGCCGTGGTATGGGTAAGCCCCAAAGAGCGGTTTTTCAAATACGAGATTCAACCCGGAAAGCCCTGGAAACACAACGACCTGATTGCCACTTTCGATTTTTCGATCATCAAGACCGAAGATGAACTAGCCGAGGAAAGAGAAATCATCCTGAAAAATTTTGTGCCGTATTTCCGGTACGACGAAACGGTTGGCCCGGCGATTGAGCGCGAGGTGGAAGAGCGATTTGCCGTGGAATGGGCGCTCATCGACAGTGCCCGGCAGCCGAAAGATTCGCTGCGTTACGTGCGATTCCTGAAACGAACAGTGAACAAAATCATGAACAAGGGCATTGTGATGTACAATCCGGTGCTGGAGGGTAAGGATAAATCTTACCGCATCAGGCTGATACGCGGCAACGAAGCACGGAATGTGGTGCTGGGTCAGCTTTTCGACATTCGCAGCGTGAACGATTATGTATCCAAGCAGGTAAGAAAGCTGAACATGCCCGACAGTGTGATGCTGAAGCGGATCATTATCCAGTCGCTGGTGCAGAATGTGATTTACGACGAAGACAAAAGTAATGCCGACCGCGAAGAACTGCTCAAGCAGATTTCGCCCACCAGCGGTTTGGTGCAGCGGGGCGAATTGATCATCGCCACCGGCGAACTGGTGACCCCTGAAAAGGTTCAGGTTTTGAAATCACTGAAAAGGGAGTACGAAAAAGAGCTGGGTTCCACCGAGGCCAGGGAATATATTTATGTCGGTGGTGTTTTGCTGGTGACCCTGCTTTTTCTGATCCAGTTCCTGTTTTTGCGGCTTTACAAAAAAAGATTTTACGCAGAGTTGCGCTATATCGTGATCATTTTGCTGAGCGAAGTGTTAATGATCTTTTTGGGGATCTTTGTTTTCAACAATTTTCCTCACTTTGATTACCTGGTACCCTACGCGATTTTACCCATCGTTATTACCGCTTTTCTTGACGGGGGAACGGCTATCATCATTCACCTGGTCGCGGTGATGATTCTCGGATTCAATGCGCCCAACAGTTTTGAATTCTTTTATGCCCAATTCACTGCCGGACTGATAGCGGTATTTGTGGTGAAAGACCTGTCGAAACGTGCCGACCTTTTCCGGACCTCACTATTCATTTTCCTCACCTACATGGTGGTTTACATCAGCATGTTGTTTGTCCAGGAAGGTTCGTACACCAGCATTTCATTTAAAACCATCAGCTACCTGGCCGGGAGTTCGGTGTTGCTGCTGCTGGCTTTTCCGATCATTTACCTGTACGAAAAGATATTCGGGGTGATAACCCAGCTTACACTGCTGGAACTGTCGAACACCAACAATCCTTTGCTGCGCGATTTGTCGCTGAAGGCACCGGGCACATTCCAGCACTCATTACAGGTGGCCAACCTGGCGTCGGAGGCATTGTACGAAATTGGCGGCGATGCCCTGCTGGCCCGTACCGGTGCCCTCTACCATGACATCGGGAAAATGGAAAACCCCTTGTTTTTTGTGGAAAACCAGGTGCCCGGCTACAACCCGCACGATGAACTGAGTTACGAAGAAAGTGCCCGGATCATAACCGGCCATGTACTTACCGGTATTGAAATGGCAAGGAAAGCAAAGATCCCTGAGCAAATTATCGACTTTATCCGTACCCACCACGGCACACGGCGGGTGGAATACTTTTACCGCCTGGAGCGCAAACTGAACCCCGGCATGGAGGTTGACTCTTCGGAATTCACTTACCATGGCCCGATTCCGTTTTCGCGCGAAACCGCGGTGGTGATGATGGCCGATTCGGTTGAAGCGGCGTCACGAAGCATTGCCGAGCCCAGCGAACAAAAAATCAACGATTTGGTGGAAAACATCATCGGCGATCAAATGAAGGACAACCAGTTGATCAATGCCAATATCACCATGAAGGAAATCAACACCGTGAAAAAAGTGCTCAAGAAAAAACTCCTGAGCATCCATCACATCCGCGTGGCTTACCCTGACTGATGCCTGCTGCTTTGATTCGCAAAGCCGCATGGACTTTGAGAATCGAGAAAAATCCAACCGCAAGACGGTTCCGGGTGCAAGCAGCCCGGAAGGTCTTCAGACTTCTTCCTGTGAAAAACGGGTCTAAACCACCGTCAGCAACATGTAGGAATGTGAAAAGCGGGCACTCTCGGGAACCATCACCAGGATGCGTTCTCCTTTACGCAGTGAGTCGGAATTGAACAACTCTTCAAGCATGAGAAAAGCTGAAGCAGCGCCTACGTTTCCCACTTTGGTCAGATTGAGGAACCATTTTTCGGGTGGGATGTCTATGCCCTCTTCTGTTAGCTGGCGGTGGATTTCGTCCTTGAAAAACATGGATGAAATGTGGGGTAAAAAGTAATGAATGGAGGAAACGTTAAAATTGCGTTTTTTGATAATTTCTTTCAGGAAAACAAGGCCCGTGGAAATCACATGTTTCTGCAACAACCTGGTATCCTGTTTCAGTGAGAAAACCGAGTATTTTTCCTGTTCCTCAGCCGAAAGTTCGCGCCAGCCCTTTATATTACCCTTGCTGTCTTTGATACAACCGGCGTACATGCAAGGCTGCAGTTCGCCGGCAAAGGAAATGATGTCGATCCATTCGATTCTCAGGGAAATACCCTCTTTGTTGGGTTGGCCCTGCAACAATGCAGCGGCGGCCCCGTCGGAAAGCATCCAGCGCAGAAAGTCTTTTTCAAAAGCTATGTAGGGGTTGTCTTCGATGGCTTTGCGCCGGTCGATTTCCAGATCAAAGTTCCGCGCATGCATCCACGAAGAAAAAGTTTCGGAGGCCGCGCAAACGGCATTTTTGGCTTGTCCCGAAAGGATGGCCATGTAAGCATATTTCAGCGAAAGCATGGCTGCATTGCAGGTGCCGTGTGCCGACATGACTTCCATGGGCGGGCTGCCCAGTTCGCCGTGTACCATCAAAGCGTGTGAAGGCTGCAGACTGTCGGGCGAGGAGGTGCCTGCGGTGAGCAGGTCAATTTCGGGAAGCCCTGTCTTCTCCTCAAGCAGTTTGCGGATAACCAGTGCCGTCAGGGCTGCATTGCTGTGCTTGGGCTTGCCGGTTTTGTCAAGGGCGTAGTGCCTGGTTTTGATTTTGTTGTAGCGTAATATGAGGCCTTTTGACTTGGATGTGTTTCCGTTTACAAGCCCCAGGTAGCTTTCCATTTCGTCGTTCGAAACGGGATCGTTGGGTAGATGCTTCGCAAATTTAGTCAGGTATGCATTTTTCATTTCAGTCGATAATTGCCTGGTTTATTTCAGGCTTACTCCTTTGTAGTACGTCAGTTTCCTGTTGATTTTTACAAAAAAAAGCGGGTATGTCAAATAAAACAAAACGGTCGCGACGGGCGAAACGGCAAAAATAACAAATAGCAAATACCACTTGAATATTTTTAACCGTACTATGCGTTCACCGGCTCCGGGGCCGCCTTTTTTCCGGATGAATCTCGACCATAGTTTAAACAGGCGTTTTCCTTTGTTCTCAATGCTAATGATGGCCGGGTCAGGCTCAACCGAACGCAGTTCGAGCAAACCGGACTGGAGCTTGTCAAACTTGCCTGATTCAAGCGCTTCCAGGATGGGTTTGCCGAAGCGTTCGGCTGCTGCTATGTCTGTATCCGAAATGCCCGGCCGGGGGAAGAAACCCAGAAAACGATCTTTTCTGCCGCTGATCATCCAGTGGATGATGGTAATTACGCTCACCAGATTGTTGTGCCGGTCGCGCAGCGAAATGTTCCCTTTCAGTTCACCGCCGTTTTCCCAAATCATTTTTTTGATGTCTTCCTGTGCATTTACCCACATGTTGCGCGAACCGATGACCGTTACCACCGGCTTGCCGTTTAGTATTTTTTTTGCTTCCGGCGATTTTAAAAAAGTTGTCAGGGGAATGGGTGGCGATAAAAACCAGATGGGATAACCCAGTATGACAAGATCAAAATCCTCGCCGGGATCGATCTGTAAATTTTCGATGCGGGCGGGTATCATTTGCACCGATTCGGGCATGGCATCCCAAAAGGCAATGTCTTTCCATGGGAAGGGAAAATCGGGTGCAGGTTTCAATTTTCGCCGGACAATCACCACCTTTCCCGAAAACGGACGAATAATGTTGTCCATAATTTCGTCCAATTGACCTGATTGCGAGTAAGTAATAATCAGTATTTTTTTCATCGCCACTCCGGAAAAACAGTGCGGCAAACTTAGGAATAAATTAAAATTGGGCGGGTGTATCCGGGGGGTGCTGCGGCAGCCTGCTTAATACAAGGTGTAAATTTTGGCAGATTTAGCAGGAAAAGTATTCGTATTTCAATAAATTATTCTACTTTTGCAGCCCGATTTTAAGAGGCCCGGATTTGGGGTAAGAAATTACAAACCAAATTCTTGAAATCTGTAACTTTTTGTTGAATCCGTTAAAAAATTACAGGAACCGGGTGGTTAATTTTTAACATATTTATTT
>JAJRWG010000189.1 GCA_024276895.1 Bacteroidota bacterium | reverse complement strand
GTCAGATTCGGGTTGTGTGTTTGATGGCATTGCGAACAGCTTGCTCCCTGGTGCCCGGTATAGGTATGGCAGGTGGTGCATAAATTATCGTCATTGGTCGCGCGCAGCAAATAGCCGTCGCCTGTCCCGCCATTAGCACCCTCGGAATTAGTGTAATGAATTCCATGACAACTGCTGCATTCAACCTGCGAACCGATAAGAATAATATCGGGATTTTGTGGTGTGGGGTAAAAGCGGGGGTCGGTTCCGGGATAGACTTTGCCAACCGGGTGACTACCCTTGTTGTCCGGATCATCTTTGTAGGTACCAACATTGCGCACCGAATGGCAATCCTTGCACATGGCATCCTGATCGTTAGAGGTTCGCAAAAAGGGATCGAAATTGGAAACATGAGGGTTGTGGCAGGTTGAGCAGACAATTTCGTCGTACATTACCTTTTTTGCCATCTCGCGGTCTTTTGGGAAACCGGCGCCGTACTTTGCGTTGACTATTGGTTTGTTCCAGGCGTGCGATGTTCCTTCCACACCGGGTTCGGCACGGTCGGCATTGGAAAAAGGGGTGCTGCCTGCTATCCCAACCGGATTGTGGCAACTCATGCATAAGTTTGCATTTCCGGCAACGGCTGTCAACTGATCGCCCGGGGCATTGTTCAGCACATGGCAGGTCAGGCAGGGGATGGCATCGTTCCAGTGGGCCGAATCGCCGGTCATGGTGTTTAGACCTTCCTTTAACGAATCATCCGAAAACTGGGAACCGGCATCTTTAACAAATAAAAATGCGACCACAACAATTAGCAAAACAGCAAAGGGGAAAAGCGGGATTTGGTAATTTATTTTGTTCATTGTTATCCGTGTTGTAGGGTAAATGCTATTGCAAAAGAATCATTCGTCGTACATACCTGGTGTCCTTCAATTTAAGCTCGTAAAAGAATATCCCGTTTCCGGCAGCTTGTCCATCATCACGCTTTCCATCCCAAAACAGGGCACGTCCGCTGCCGGTGTAATTGCCTTTTTTCATCAAGCCCTGTTTGAAAGTACGGATAATCGTTCCTCTTAAATTGTAGATACTGATTGTTACCTCTTCGTCAGTAGCCAAAACGAAAGGAATCCAGGTCCCCTCGCGGAAGGGATTGGGGTAATTTTGCAACAACTCACTGCTGACCGGCTGTAGTTCATCCCCGTTATCCAGGCCTAAATTTTTGGCACTGAATACATCAACCGAGCCGGTATTCATCGAAGTTATCCAGATGCGGTTTTGGTCATCAACTGCAATATCCATCGGGGCGTTCAACTGACCGGGCTCATCTCCAAACTCACCGAACTTCGTGATAAAATCCCCGTCTTCACTAAACACATTTACCGTTGCCTGGTAGTTATCGATAACATAAACCCTGCCCCGGTTGTCAACCGCCAGGCCCTGGATTATTGTAAGTTGCCCGTCTTCAAAACCAAATTCCCCAAAAGTGTTCAACAAGTTGCCCTGTAAATCAAATACGAGGACTTTGGCCGTTAATCCACTTTCATTTAGTTTAACCCTGGATACCGTGCCGCCATGCTCGGCGACCAGTATTCTGTTATTTTTTTTGTCATAAGCAATTCCGGTGGGAAAAGTCAGGACATCGCCACCCATTGTTCTGAGAACATTTCCCGACAAATCCATGACGATAATTTGTTTTAGTTTGCTGTCAACAAGATAAAGTTTGTTGTCGCCATCAAACACGGCATCGGACGGATAACTGCAATCTGAGTATATCTCACTGGTGCTACCGCTGTTATTAAGCCGGTTGATGACTCCGGCAGCATTATCGCTGACAACAACCTGATCATTGTTGTCAACGGCAAGCGCGATGGGAAAGCCACCGGCTTTCATTGTGCCCAGCAACTGTCCGGAATTATCAAATCTGACTATCTCTTTGCTGAAAGCATCGGTTACATAAACCACGCCCTGTTCATCCAAAGCAAGACGTACGGGTGATTTCAGGGCTTCTGTAATTCTAAACAAAAATCCACCATCACTTTCAGTTTGCTGGGCACGCAAGCTGGGTCCAAAAACTGTGGTGATCAGGTAGCAGAATACGACAAGCAGGAAATAGTGGACTGAAAATGTAAACTTCTTATTCATAAGCTACAACTTTAAAAAGCAGAAAGTAAAGAAGCAATTTATTTATCATGGCAAGTCAGGCACAAAGCGCTACCATCATTTGACTTCCAGAGCGAAAGGGATTTGGTTTGTCCGGTGCCCATGTTATGACATCCGACGCATCCCTGTGTATTTCTGGAGAGGTGTACATCGTGGCATGAAGTGCATTGCATATAACCAGCCTGGAGAAGGTCTTCTTCAATGGTTCCTCCCAATCCTGAGGGAGTAGTGGAAGGATCGAACAATTCGCCATCGGCAGCAGCAAGTGCGGAGGTGTATTCAAACGAAATGGGATGGTCATCACGCAGGTCGGTGGTGATGTTTCCCCAGGTAACATAAGTAGTACCGCCGGTGAAGTAGCCGTGATTTTCAATGGCGACGGTCCCGTCGTGGCACGAAAGGCAGAGCTTGGAGTGTCCGTTTGGCTGACCGGGTGAACCATCCAGTGTTGAACTGGTATACACCTGGAAGGTCGCGGTGGTTACCTGGTGGTTCCACAGGGGCGAATCGGGCACATCCATTTTAGCGTTGTGGGGTGTGTGACATGGTTTACAGGCCTCGCCCCCACTCCAGGAAGCCCCGGTAAAATCGTGGTGGCTGTTAAGTAAACCCTGTCCGAAAGTAATTAAAGTCAAACTGATGAGTAGCGACGTTAAAATAAGTCTTGTAAAGGCTTTCATAATGCGCAATTTGTTTGGGTTTATAAACTGATCATTGTACTAAAAACAAGTTATTTTTTGTGTAAAAACAGGAATGCAAGAATCACGCCAAACGCACTGTAGTTGAATAAACTACACTTATTTAAACCGGTTCTGAATTATGGAAGGGGGATGTATTAATCCCTGCTGTATTTTTTTTCTGAATGGCAACCTGATAAACAGGAGCCGCCATTTTCCGAAGCAGTGTATTGAATCGGCATATTCCAGTTCCCAAAGGGTATGCTGACGGCAATCATATGCTCATTGGGTGACCCGTGCATGTCGTGACAATCCTTACAGCTACGGCCTTTTTCCCCATTGATGTGGAAATAGTGAAGGTTCTTGTCCCCGTTTCTGAAGTTGGTTGCTGTTGTGGTATGCTCTTTTTCAATCATTTCGCTGTCGTGGCAAGAAAAGCATAACGCAAAATTGTCTGGATTGGCCGGTGTGTAAACACCCTCGGGAAACTTATCTACCAGCAGGAATGATGAAGGGGAAGCATGCGCCGAATGACAACCCGAGCAACCATCGAACTCAATGGCCGGATGAACATAAGCACTGTTTATTTTTTGCTGAATGTTAGCGAGTTTCTTTGTTTCCGTTGTAATTGATTTATTGTGGCACTTCAGGCACAATGCGATGTTCTCGTCTAACAGGAATTTTTCTTGTGCCGACGCATGGGGTGAATGGCAATTGATACAGGTTTTTTTAATGCGAACGGCCCCATGAACAACGGGCTGGCTTGCGATCAACTCTTTTATATCGTCGTGGCATTCAAAGCACAGCGCATCGGTTTTAAAGTCCAGCAGGTTGTTCTCTTTTGACCCGTGAACGAAGTGGCAGTTCCTGCAATCATCCTCAAACGGGGGATGGACGTGTTTTTCTTTCATCTGAGCAGCAGGTTCATCGTGACAGTTGAAACACAATTCCGGCATTTGTGATTCAAGTATTGGCCGGTAATCTGACTGATGCGGATTATGGCAAAACAGGCACTCTCCTTCACTCACCGGTGGATGTTCCACATTGTGATTCATTATCTCGTCGCGGTCGTGACACTCAAAACACAGATCGGGGGTTGTCAGGTCAAGCAAGCTTTGTTTTTTGGATCCGTGTACCTGGTGGCAGTTCCGGCAATCATCTTCAACAGGGGCATGCAGATATTTGGCTGTTTTACCCTGTATGATTTCTTCGTGGCACTCAAAACACAGATTGGGTATGGGTTCATTAAGCAGCGACCGGTTATCGGATTGATGGGGGTTGTGGCAGTACTGGCACTCTCCTTCGCTCACCGGCGGATGCGCAACATCATGCTTCATTATTTCATCGCGATCGTGGCATTCAAAACACAGATCAGCCACCGGACTGGCCAGTAGCAAGGTAGGATTCGAACTGCTGTGGGGCGAATGGCACATTACACATTCGCCGGCCTCAACCGGCGGATGGATATGTTTCCGGGTGTTCTCGTCGTGGCACATATAACACAAGGCCGGCAGATCGTCAGCCATGGTAAAGGCTTTTCCTTCGTTGCCAGGATGTGGTTTGCCCGTGGGCTCGTGGCAATAGTCGCATGATTCTTCAGCGGGCGGGTGGATGTTTCTGCCGGTCATCAGTTCTGCATGGCAATCCATGCAGGTTTTTCCGGCATCTCCTTGCCCCTGGCACTCAACGTGCTGAAGAAATAATAAGGGAAGTATTATGAAAAAGTATCTCCACATTTTAACGTGCTTTAAATTTCCTAATCACCGTAACGTAAGCTCCATTGAAATTGATGGTTTCCCTGTTGAGGTACTCGCGCTTGTAAACCTCAACACCGAGCGTAATGTACAATTTTCTGATGATCATGTTCAGTTCCGCTTTAGCAGTAAGGTAATTCAGCGCAATCTGATAACCATTCTGTTCCCTGTAACTTAATTCCAGATTGAGCTTGGTATTTTTGCTGAAGCTGTAGGCCAGCCTGGCCGAAATATCGGTATACAACTCGTCTTGCCTGTCGGCAATGGTCAGGTAATACCTGACGTTACCCGTCAGCGAGAACAACAGCCTCCGCTTAAAGCGCCAGAGCATGTTTGTGTTAAACCTGATAAGCTGATAAGGAATAATGGTGCTTCTGTAATCATCGTATTCAATGCCAAAGCGCACAAAACCTACCTTGAACTTTATACCGTAAAGATTCTGTAAAATGTAATTCAGGGCCAGAAAATCCGTTGCCTCCACAAAGCTGTAGTCCTGTTTAGCCCATCTGTAGTACAACTCAATAAATTCGTAAAGAAACATGACACTGGCTGTGAAAGACTGGCTTTGCATATTAAATTTGTAGGAGCCGGGCAGTAAGGCCGTATAATCAACCAGCACCTTCGCGTTGTTGGGAATCTGTCCACCCGGTATCCGCCTGATCTCTATGTAATTGTTTTGCTCAAACAACAAATAATCTATGTTCAGTTCGTAAATGAAAGTGCCTGTTACATCTTTTACCACAACGGATGAAATTTCTGCAAACGGTTGTTCGAGCAGTGTGATCTTGTCGTCGGCCAACACCTGTTCCTCGTTGGTAACAAAGTACGGGACAGGTTCGCTCTGCCTGTTAAAATAACGATCCTGGAATGAATAAGAAAGGTTGACTCGTCCCGTGGGAATTGTTTTCAGGTAACTGATCTCAAACCCTGTACGCAGGTCGTCTTCTTTGTAAATCGTGTGCCTGTTGTTGGCGTATTCCCCATAAATATTGGTACTCAGACTATTGAACAATTGGTGGCGCAAGTCCAGCCTGCCCCTGTGTTGGTTAAGTCGATAAAAAGGATTTACATGATCGAAGTAATTGTAATTGATGTTCATTCTGAAACTCTTAGGCAACCTCATCGTCACGCTGCTAATTATCTGGAACCTGTTAAAATCATCATCACCCCGCTGGTTAAAATTGGAGATGAGGGCAAACAGGTTGTAATTTCTCATTTTATCAAGGGGAATGTTGCTGTTCAGTTCAACCAGGTGTACTTTGTTCTGCCTTGGCACGGGCAGGTAGTATTCGGTACGAATGTAGTCATCGAAAGAATAACTCAGTTTGTTGTCATCATTGGTAAAAAACGATTTTGACACTTTTGCCTTGACGCTTCGTTTCCAGTAAGTGTAATCCCTGCCTGTTTCAACCTCATTCTGATCCCAGTTTCCTTCCTCGTATGTGATGGAAGCGGGAAGCACGTTGTTTTTGTAGAAGATACCCCCGCCAAAGAATCTGCGGGTGGTACGCGAATTGGTAAAGTTCTCGCGGTTGACGTAGCTTTGGCTCAGGTTGAGAAATGCATTCACAGTAAGTTTTTTTTCACGAAAGAAGGTTGTCCTGAGGTTCATCCTGCTCAGTGTTCTTGCATCGGAACGATCGGGGATTGTCGTGTACTGATCATCAAGCTTCTCGGGGTTGAACTCGCCCTCGAAATCAATTTCCATTAGATTGGGGTGTACGATGAAACTCTTGGAGTTCAAAAGCAACCGGCCACCAAACAAAGTACCCCTGATCCTTTCGTCAAATCCTGAAGCCAAAATGCGTTGCTGATTCCTGTACCGCGCTCTCAGCCCCACCTCGCCCGACAGCAGTTCCTGGTTCCAGAAACCATAAGTGACTGTTCGATTCTGTCCTAAACATTCGACAGAAAGCAGCAGTAACAATCCGACAAACCCGCTGTTTCTCAACGCTTTCATTAATCTCTCAGTTAAACATAAACCGGTCGTCCCCTCCGTGCGGATTATGGCATTCCGTACAATTGGCATCTTCAATGTCCGCATGTACTTCATTCTTAAACACGTCTTTCGCCATGTGGCAATCAAGGCAAAGGTCCTGCCCTGTCCGCAGCAGCATAAAGTCGTTCTTACTCATGTGCGGACTATGACATTTGATGCAAAAGCCTGCATCAACAGGCCCGTGAACCACCTTGTATTGATCGCCGAAACTTTCGTGGCATTGATAACAAAGCCCGGGCAATGGTTCAAGCAGTTTCCCCATTTGTCCCTTGTCGTGGCAGTTTTCACACTCTTTTTCCTGATAAGGCGGATGAAGCACAAATTCAGTTTTAACCACTTTTGTAAATGTCAGTTCCTGACGTTCAGCCAGCCGGATTGAATCGGCCTGAGCAATACTGTCTTGTTTATCAGGATCGGGTACGCCGTCAAAAAAAAAGGAAAGTGTTTTATAATCTGATTTGGGTGAGCATGAAAATATGAAAGCAACAGCGAGAAAAAGCAAGATAACCTTTATGTGTAAATCCTTGCGCATCGCCATCCCAGTTCATCATTTAGGCTCAACGTAACCATAGACATTTACCTTGTCGGGGCCGTACTGGTTGGTGACAAATATCAGGTACTTGAGTCGAAAACTTTCATGAACAAGGTCTTCAAAGTATTCCAGGTTGTCGTAATCAATAACCACCTTGGCCGGCAGCCACATATCGCCGGACCCCTCGTAGGGCCCACCAAAAAACATGAGCAGTTTACCCTCGCTGTTAAACATCTGCACATTCTCGAAACCTGCATCTACCACAAACAGATTGTCATCCCTGTCAACAGCAATCCCTTTGGGGCGGACAAACTGGCCAAGGTTTTTTCCATAACTACCCACCGACCTGACGAACTCGCCTTGGTAGGTGTAAACCTTTATCCTGAAGTCCCCGAAGTCAGTGACATAAACCTGTTTATCGGTTACGAAAAGATTGGACGGTGAATACAGGAAGTCCTCATTACCGACAGACGATTCGGGAAAACGGTACAGGAGTTCGTAATTCTCTTTGTCGTACACATCCACACTGTGGTTCGAAAAATTGGCCACCCATATTTTTCCATCTTTCACAAATACATCGGTGGGTTTGGAATCTCCGGCCTCCCCAAAGCTTGCCAAATAGCTGCCATCAGCGTCAAAAACCACAATTTGCTTCCGCTCGGTATCTGCAATGTACAGCTTGTTGTCCTCATCCACAAAGCAGTTGATTGGTTTTCTCAACTGACCCCTGCCTCCCGGCAAAAAGTATTCAAAGTTATGCTTCTCCAGGTCGATAACCTCCAGTGCGTCCGTCTGGGTATCGCAAATATAAATTTTGCCGTTACGGATGGCAAGGCCATACGGTTTTATCACACCCAGGTCAGGCAACTCACCAAGCAGGAACCTCGCAAACCCGGAGCGCTTACCCGTTACATCCAACGAACTGCTGATCTTAGTCAGATACTGTATGCGTGTTGTATCGGGCGGTGCCGGGTAAATGATAATGTCTTCGGCTGAGATTTTCTTGTGCATTTTCCGTGTGCAGGACATCGAAAGCACTATAAACAAACCGCTTAGCAGGAATATGTCAAACCTGATATTTTTCATGAAGATAAGCTTTAAAAACCGGCTAAAATTAGTAAAATGCTGCGAACAAAAAAGGCGATTATAAAATCGCCTTTTTTGTTAAAATATTTGATTTAAAATGTCCTCATTACTTGTCATGGCAGGTCAGGCAAAGCGCACTGGCTGCATTACTTTTTACCAGCAGTTTGTTAATACCGGAGCCGTTGTGTACGTCATGGCATGATGCGCATTGCAGTTTGGTGCTGAACAACATATCTTCATCAATGGTACCGCCAAGGCCTGAGTTTGCAGTGGTCGGATCAAACAATCCACCGTCGTTGCCAGCCAAAGTAGCATCATAAACAAACGATACAGGGTGGTCGTCCATCAGGTCGGTGCCAAGGTTGGGGTCACCCGTCATGAATGTAGTTCCTCCTGTTGCACCGCCAAAGTTGTCAATGGCTGTCACGCCGTCGTGACAACTCAGGCACAATTTGGAATTACCATCGGGTTGACCTACGGTAGCATCCAGTGTGCTCGATGTATAAGGAATAAAGGTTTGGCTTGTTACCTCGTGGTTCCACAGGGGAGCGTCGGTTACGGAAAGGTCAGCATTGTGAGGTGTGTGGCATACGACACAAATCTCACCCGTACCGTTCCATGAATCACCCGAAAAGTCGTGATCAGAACCAACAATCGTCTGGCTCATGGTAACCTGAGCCATGCAAAGGATGAATAATCCTACAAAAAGTTTAATAAGTGTTTCCATTTTTTTATTTTTTTAAATGATTAATATTAAGGTTTCTTTCTTTTTCAGTTGTTATTAATTTCACTGCACAAAAGTAGAGCAAAATTTGTGCCCATTGTTAAAAAATGTGAAATTTAGAATCAGTCCAAATATATTATAGACAGTGAAAAACCCATGAAAATAACAGAACTCCATTTGCATGATCAAAAAGCATTCCACTATCAAGAAAGAGAGCCATTTGTTAAACAAGAAACGACAGACGGGTTTTATAGCCCTGATTACAAAACACCTGGCGACTCCTCTGTCGCTCTTTTCACTCGAGTGAAAATGAAACATGGAGCAATAATTACAGCACAGTTCCACCAACTGCACCGGCAAGTCCCCCAATTGTTAAAGGGTGTTACGGCTTATTATCAATTACCGGACTTTGACCAGGAGTTTTTTCAGACGGTTCATTACGATTCAGGCATCAGCACCATAAAAAAGCATATAACGAGACTGTGGAGAGATTATCATCCTGAGACTTAGCTCCGGAATAGGGAAATGTTCAGTAGTAAAGCAATCTGTCAGAGCGTGTTATCAATAACATGGACACCTCCGGCCGAAAGCCAACAAGGCAGTAAAACATGAGGGTGTTTGGAGAATCCGGATTTTACCGGATAACATTCCGGAGGTTTATTTAACCGGCTTGCTGTAATTACTTCGAACAAAAACAGCATGGCCGCTTCCTACAGGCGAAATATAAAACAAAAGTGGGGGATTTAACCCAGGCCGGGTGGGTTAAATCCCCCACTCCGGAATTATAAGCCAAATTTCTTCTTTTTGTATCGCAGGGTATCTCTTGAAATACCCAACATTTTGGAGGCTTTGGTCTGGTTGTAGCCGCTTTTCTGAAGTGCCTGGACAATTAACTGCTTTTCCACGTCTTCCAGTGATATGCCTTCTTCGGGGATGTCAAATAGATAAGGGTCTCCCAAGCCGGCAACCATGGTAGTTTCTGCCGGTGCATTTATCTCACAGGTAAGACTTTCCGGCTGGATGATATCGCTGCTTTCAAGAATGATGGCACGTTCCATTACATTGCGCAACTCCCTGATATTACCGGGCCAGTCGTATAGCAACAAGAGTTCTTCTGCGCTGGGGTCAACTTCCTTTATTTTTTTATTAAACAGGTTGTTAAACATCAGGATGAAATAGTCAATGAGCAAAGGGATATCCTCTCTGTGCTCCCTGAGCGGAGGAAGGTCAATCTGAAATACCTTCAGACGGTAATACAGGTCTTCCCTGAAAGCCTTTTGCTGAATTGATTCTACAAGGTCTTTGTTGGTTGCTGCAATGATACGAATGTCAACAGGGATCTCGGAGGTGCTTCCAAGGCGTTTTATTGTCCTGTTCTCCAGTACACTCAGCAGCTTTACCTGGGTTGCCAGATTAATCTCGCCAATCTCATCCAAAAACACGGTACCCCCTTCGGCTATTTCAAAAAGCCCCTTCTTTAACTTTTTAGCATCAGTGAAAGCTCCTTTTTCATGCCCGAACAATTCACTTTCAAGCAGTGTATCGGGAAGCGTTGAACAATTAATAGTCACAAAGGGGTTGTCTCTTCGATTACTCTCATTGTGGATGGCACGGGCAAATAAATCTTTTCCGGTGCCACTCTCGCCCAACAGCAGGACGGTGGTGGTCTCGGAGCGAGCAATTTTTTTCGACACCTGTACGATTTGTTTGAAGACCGGTGCCTGCCCAATGATGTTGTCGAAAGTTATTTTATCACGTTGCTGACGTCTCAGTAACTTAATCTCAGTATTAATGTTGATATTGTTCTTAATGTTTTCGATGAGCAGATTAACTTCTCCAAACGAAAAAGGTTTGTTAATGTATTCGTTGGCACCATTCTTCATCGCTGTCACCGCAGCATCAATGGAGCCATAGGCCGTCATAAAAACAATCACCGCATCCTCATCGATAGCTTTGATTTTCGGGATTACATCAAGCCCCTGAATACCGGGCAGACGGTTGTCAACAAACACAATGTCAGGATAATGTTTCTCAAACAATTCGATCCCTTCTTCGCCAGATTCTGCCAGAAAAACCTTGTACCCTTTTACATTTAAATGTTTCTCAAACGACCAGCGAATCAGTTTTTCATCATCAATAACCAGAATTTTTAATAGTTTCATAATCGCTTCACCAATTGTGCCGGTTCTTCAAATGTGCTTTAGCCTGTAGGCAAAGTTATGAAGAACCTGGTTCCCTTCGACTCTTCACTTTCAACCCATATCTTACCTTTGTGTTTTTCAATAATTTCCCTGGAAATGGCCAGGCCCAGTCCTGTACCTTCGGTACGGGTAGTGTAAAACGGATTGAAAATATTTTCTTTAACATGTTCAGGCATTCCCGTTCCGGTGTCCTCAACGGTAATTGTCACCGTCTTTTTTTCGGGATCATAGGCTGTTTTAAAAGTAATGGTTCCATTCTTGGGAATGGCCTGGATGGCATTCAATCCCAGATTATGCAATACATTCTCGATTTTTTCACGATCAAAACTAAATGAAGGAATATCTTCCTGCAGTTCCTGCCTGAACTCAATTTTTTTGCTTTTTGTCTGGTTCTTTATAAAAAACACCAGCGTGCGAATCAAATCATTGATATCACTGCTGTGAGGATTGATACTGCTGGGGCGCGAAAAGCGCAGCATGTTCGAGATGGCATTGTTCACCCGCTCTGCCTGACGGCGGATTTCTTCAAGTATCGGCTTGAATTCATCCTCGGGCACCTGCCTGACAAGTATTTCCGCTGCATTGGCAATACCAGTCAGGGGGTTTCTGATTTCATGTGCCAGCCGGGCGGCCATCTCGCCTATGGTTGCCATGCGCTGTTTGTTTTCCAGCTCTTTTTGATGATAAACCTGAAGCTGCTGCTGGGTTTTCTGAAAAGTACCAACCATTTCGTTAAAACTCTTTCCCAGTTCCGCAAGTTCCCGGGATTTAGGAATGAAAAAACGTTCATCCAGGTTTCCTTTGTTAATGCTGTTAATGGTGTTGTGAAAACTGGACAGGGACTTTTTTACCAGGCGAAAATGAACGATGAATGCAGAAAACAAAACAAGGAAAACAATCATGGCCGAATACCCTATACTGAAATTTCGCATCAGGGTAATGTGTTGACTTGTCCTGCCCAGGGCAATGTCAAACACCAGCATACCCAGGTATTTTTTGGAAGGGTCGTGGCATTGGTAACATGTTGGCGAATTCCTGAAGCGTATGTAAGCCAGCAAACCGGGTTCGTCCTCACCTTCAATGGGCTGAATGGAGATGTCCTCCTGCAAATCAGACATTTTTTTAAACTCCGGTCTGGCCGGCGTTAGTGTGTCATCTCCGGACTGATAAACCAGACCGTCTTCAGAATCAAACAGATATAAGCTCTGAAAGTGTTTATTGTCTTTAAAACTATCCAGTAGCGGGTGCAGCGCCTTGCCACCAATCAGCGAAATCGTTTGGATGAAGTGGGCATGCATCACGGTTAAGCCGCTGTAGATATCCTCCTCTGCATGCTTGTGCAATTCTTTGGACATGTAATTGTTGAAAATGTACAGCGCAAAAAACGACATCGTACTAACCACCAGGAAGATGGTGAAGCTGATGATCAGTCTGAAAGAATAGCGCCTCATAATATTCTCCTTTAATAGGATTCCGGATCGTGATTCTCGCCATGGCATTTCAAATAACACCTGCCACTGAACGATCCCCGGTCTTCAAAATACAAATCATTATTATCGTTGGGCTGGACGATGCCTATGTCAAAATTTATCAAATGAGTATTGTTGGTTGTATTTCCCTGCGAACTACTGATTCCATGAGGATCGTGGCAGGCATTGCAGGGGACATTTTCACGCACTATATGTTTGTTATGTACCTTCTTTTGAAAATTGCCCGGCATTTTACTGATGATTTTATTCCGGTCGTGGCACTGATAGCACAGTTCGTAGGCTGAATAGGATTCCGGTGTATTGTCAGTTGTGACGTAATTGAACTGCAAAATCTGTGGATAGACCGACCCGTGCGGACCCGCCGGGGAGCCGGTACCATCGCTGGCATGGCAATCGGTACAATAGATCATGCTGCTCTCGGTTAACGGGGGTATCAGACTGGGAACATCGGGATTGGTTCCCGGCCCGGCAACCGGGTGGAATGAGGGATTTCCCAGGTCGAATTCGAGCCTGACGTTGTTCTGGTCAATATCCCTTGTGGTAGGACTGGCAGGTTTATCAGGGCTGTCGGCATGACAGCGGAAACATATTTCATACTCATATTGTGCAGGATCCACATCGCCACCGGCAAGGTTAATTCCTTTGACACCTTTGTTAAATCCCTGAACATAAGGCGGACTTGCATTTGAACTGTATGCCGCATGAGGGTTGTGGCAGTCTTCGCACTCAACATGTTTGATCAAAACCAGAGGATTCTCCGAAGCATCGTGGTCAAGATTATAGTTGTAAATATCATGAACGAAAGTCTTGCCAAATTGCGCCTGAATGTCTTCGGATGCTACATTTCCATTGTGGCAATCCAGGCAATTGTCCTCCTCCGACTGATAATTCAGCAGGCGTTGGTTCAGGTCGGCGTTATGCGGGTTATGACAGTTTTCACAGGCATTTTCCGCTACCGTTGTATAAGATGTGTGGAACCAGGGATCGTTACCGGAACCGTTCCAGGTAGCCGTTGAGTTCTTGTGGCTGGACGATGGCCAGTAATCCCTGTCATGACACTGGGTGCAGAGGTTTGAGTATTGCGTACTGACTACCAGAAAGTCATCGTAAATATCTGAATGCGGATCATGGCAGGCTGTACATTGCAACTTGTAGTTTTCCAGGACTACAGGCCACGAAATATTCACCGGATCCACCAGTTCACCATCCGCAGCGGCCAGGGCAGAATTGTAAATAAAGGAAACCGGATGATCGTTAGCCAGGTCCGTAGTTACGTTGGTATTTCCCGAGGGCATGGTGGTAATGCCTCCTGCAAAACTAATTGGGGTCGGACGGCTTAACACGCTGCCAAGGGCTATTGTCCCGTCGTGGCACGAAAGGCAGAGGATGGAAGAACCGTCGGGTTGACCGATAACCGCCTGAATGGTACTGCTGTTGTACAATGTATAATTCGACCCGGGATCGCTACGGTTCCACAACGGCCCTTTGGGTGCACTGTTGTGCGGCGTATGGCAAAAAATGCAGATCTCCGATTCGCTCACAGCCTTGATCTGACCCTGCCCGCTTATCGATAAGTTATGCACCGTGTTGACGATCGATTGTGAGAACAACCAAAGCGGTACCAAAAAAAACAATATTAAACTAATCCTGACCATTCTCATTTAGGCGTCCGTTAATAAGTTGAAAAATCTGAATGCGTGAATTGTAGCTATCCGCAACATAAATAAAATCGTTGTCGTCAATGAATATTCCGGCAGGCATCCAAAACTCCCCTTCTTTTCTTCCCTGCCCGCCAAAATAATACAGGAAGTTACCATTCTTATCAAAAATTTGCACGGCATGAAACAGTGCGTCAACAATGTAAATATTTCCGAACGAATCAGTCGCTATGCCCTTTGGTCTTGAAAAATAACCTGTGGCATCACCGATCTGACCAAAGGTCGTAACAAACTCTCCCTCACTATTCAGTATCTGTACCCTGAAATTCAACGCATCAATAATGTAAACAAGGCCTGACTTGTCAATCCAGATAAATGTGGGATAATTAAACTCAACCGGACCGGTACCTCGTTTACCGATTTGCCGGATAACTTTGCCCTGTAAATCGAAAACAGTTATCCGGTGTGCAGCCGTTTCCACCACCCAAATTTCATCATTCAAACGGGAGCAGGCTATTCCGGTTGGCTGGTTTAGCTCTACGTCGGTAGTAAACTCAGTCAGATCAGCATCATCTTTACCAGGAGTCAGTAAAAATATTTTATTGAGTCTTGACTCGGTAAAAAGCAAATCACCTTGTGGCAAAACACAAATGCCTACCAGTGAAGTATAGCGGTGGTGAAACGACTGGGGGATTTCACCCACCCCCTCCCGGATTCTCAACAAGGCACCCAGTCCCTGGTCAAGCACATAGTAGGACTCCGGATTATCAGCAAAAACCGAAATGGGTTTGCTCAGTACAAGTGTCTTTTTTTTGCCAAAAATGAATTCTCCCAACCTGTCAAACAGGTTCTGGTCACCAGTGCTTCTATCGGGAGGAAACTTGCCTATCGGCCGTAAACGGTTGATCTCAACACCTTTATCATCGTAAAGCCCTTCGGTCTCCTGGGCCCTGGCAGCTTGCAGAAAAACAGAACACAAGATGCATAAAACCATCGTCCTCAGGTACATTTTGCGATAAGAACAGATACTTAAACAGCTAAATTTCCCCATAAAATGGATCTTTAAAAAGTCTTTGCCAAAACCCAGACCTGATAACATACTTCAAAATCATTGCCAAATAAAAGTTCCAGCGGTTAAAAGTATCAATAAAATGAGAATAGAACGGAATCATGAGCACATATTTTATTAATGGGTTGCTCAGGTTCGGCTCAATTGTTGTAACAAATCATTTAAACGAAAAAAAGTCTTTTAACCTTGTTTTTTTAAAAGAAAAATGTATTAGTTTTACCCTGTGTTATACATTTGGCGCAGGATTCTGAGAATTTTAAAAATATAGATGAAACAATGAACTGAAATTAAACCTTTTTTAGAAAATAACCCATTCATTAATTAATTAAAAACAAAAAATTATGTTAAGAAAAAGTTCAATCTTAGTCCTTTTCCTGGTTTTCATCGCAGGAAATGCCTTACAAGCTCAGGAGTATGAGTACATTGGAGCTGCCAAGTGTAAAATGTGTCACAACAAACCAACCACCGGCGCCCAATATAAAATCTGGTCCGAGTCAAAACATGCCAAGGCCATGGACGCATTGAAAGGTGACGAGAAAAACGACCCCAAGTGCACCAAGTGCCATTCAACTTATGCCAGTGTTGACGAAAGCCTGATCGCTACCTTAAAAATGGAAGAAGGTGTATCGTGCGAATCATGCCACGGACCTGGTAGCGGGTACAAGTCGAATACGGTAATGAAAGACCGGAATAAAGCCATCGAAAAAGGCCTGATCATTCCAACCGAAGAGACCTGCCTTAAGTGTCACAACGAGGAAAGCCCGAATTTCAAAGGCTTTAATTTTGATGAATATTTCAAGAAAATAGCTCACCCGGTTCCGGCGGACGAATAGGACCTTTCTACAGTTCTGAAAAAACTCCCTTTAAGCAGCTTAAAGGGAGTTTTTTTATTGGTGGCCGATTGCTCAAATAGCCGGCAAAGCCCGGATACATTTTCTTCAATACCCCCGATGCAGCAAAACCGCCAAGAACTTTCAGGCATACACCACTGGATGAAAGAACACGGGTGTTTATTGCCACCTCCGGGTTTCCTGCAAATCAAAATGATATCCAAAAAATGGTGCAGAATTTTTATGGCGGTTAAAGCCTTCTTCAACGGGACAGCAACAAAGAGCCCATGTGCTAAACCAAGAGGGGGTTAAATGCCGGTAATAAGCTATTCCTTTTCTAGTTCCTGTTTTTTCTTTGACCTTCGCGTGTAAAAAACAGACAGGCCTATGGAGATGACAGCGAGGAACATCAAAGCCATGATACGATAAATCAGCTCTATCCTTGCCAGGTCAATAATGAACAGGTAAAAGGCTGCAGCTAACATGGATGCCAGTGCCAGATACCTGTATTTTACATTCTTCAATATCAGGCTCAATACGAAGAAAATAGCAGCCACTGCCGTCCACGACAAGGTAACATAGTGTGCATGAACCAAATGGTAAAGTGTGAACAACGACATGACAAAACCTGTAATCAGGTAGGTGTTTCTGAGCAAATCGGTTTTAATTGTCAGCCGGTCTCTTTTCCAGTTCAGAATCCTGGCAGTGAGCAGGGCAACAAGGGTAAATGATATATTTATACCGTTACCGGACGGAGATGAGATCAAATAAAAAATCAGCAAGGTCAGAAACAATAAAGTATTCATAATCACAATAAACCTGCTTTGGAACCAAATGGCCATGGAAACGACCAGCAGACTCTGGAATGCCAGGAAGAAATACGTTCGTGGAAATTCATAAATTCCGTGAAATGCTATACTCATCATCACAAAACCGTAAAGTGCGTACAGCGAAGCAGTGATCTTCCATTCGGACTTTAGCTGCAGCAGCACTGAGTAAAGCAGGCAAAATGCCGATACCGATCCTGTGATCAAAAAGTAATCGTCTTTAAAGAATGTCACGACGATGAGTGACAGCAGCATTGAAAAGCCTGCACCATTTAAAATGACTACCCCGACGATCGTGCTCTTCGAATATGTTTCAGACCCTTTTGCCAGAGCAACGAGTGAGTAAATTGCTGCTATAACGAAAAGGTAAACAAATCCGAAGTGATGTGATGTAACTGCTTGTATTTGATTGCCTACCAACGGGTTGTTCAGAAACCAGATGATTGTGATGAGATAAACAAGTATGATCGACAAAAAAAGTAAGCGCACCCATGCAAAACGAATAAATAACACATAGGCAATGACAGCTATTGCAACCGCCGTCGACAACATGAAATGCGGAGTATCGCTTACAACTGCCAAAATGCTGAGAAAGACCAATGCAAAACCTGCCAACAACGTAAACCGGTTCTTAACCGCAAAAAATAATGGCAGCAGTGCAGCAACGCTTAATAACAAAAGAGCTATGGGTTGACTTGTAACAAGGGGTTCGGAGGTGAAAAAGTGTAACTTCAGGGTTACGTAAAAAAGGAGCAGCCAGGCATTCAGATTGAAAATATATCTTTTCCTGGGAAAGGTAGATTTAAGAAAATGTGCCAGAACGAACACACCTGCTACCGAAACATAGCCAAAAACTGCAGCTCCTGTTTGGTGACCTTGTCTTTGAATTAACTGGGCAAGAAAAATAATGCAGAAGAAAAGTACGATATTTCCCAGCCATGCCAAACCGAACTCACCGATTTTAGACTCGATCAGCGATTCGTCTGAGGTATCCTGTTTGGGTTTTGAAAGCTTCAACTCCGGCACTTCCTCACTTTTCTGCGCATATTCCATGTGCAGTGCGGCCTCAAGCCGGGTTATTCTTGATTCGAGGGTTTTGAGCCTTTCAATGATTTCCTTGCTGCTAAATTCACTTTGATGTGTATCCATAACAATAGTTTTTAATGACTAATATGGCCAACAGCCCGTTTATCACCAGCAGGAATCAGGTAAGGGTTTCAGAACTATTCAATACTCCGGATTATTTAAACTTTACAATAGAAAAATGAGTTCATCGTCCCAAAGTCCTTTCCTGGGCCGAATCCTTACAAACTCTACTCGTGAGGCAATTCCTCAGCTTTTTTCCATGGTGGCAATAACCACAGCAGAAAAGCCAGAATGAAGAAGGGAATTACAAACCACAATACCGACAACCAAACATCTATCCCTCCGATCAAGTCAACTTTATAGCTGGTAAATCCGTAGAAACTCTTTGAGAAAAGCTGACCACCGATAACCACATTCCACCTCATGTAAAAAATACCAACCAATACGCAAATACTAACAATTAAGTAAAGTATTTTCCTGATTCTTTCACGTGGCTTCTTAAACTGCAGGAATCCTAATACGCTTAATGGAATGATTGTTCCTATCCCAATTTGCATAATAAAAAAGGTAAAGAATAACTTACCGCGAACCAGTAACTTCAATATATCAAAAGATTCATCTGCTTCATAGATCCTGTGGATCTGGTCGAGGCTTTCCAGGGTAAAATCAATGATCAAAATATAGAATAAATATTTTGCAATTGTATCCAGGCAAAAAATATCGGTTTTCTGTCGCCTTAAATAGTTGACTGCCATGTAAATAAACATGACCAGGGCAATTCCTGACACCATGGCTGAGAAAAGAAAAATAACAGGCATCATAACGGTTGACCACCACGGATTTGCTTTGATTGAACCAAATATGAACCCCACGTACCCATGTAACAAGAACGCAGAAGGGATACCAACAACGGTAATAAAATAACCGATCTTCTCATCTGTTTTTCTTGATTCTGGTGAAGTATCGAGCACCCACAGTGTAAGCGCCCGGTAAACAAATCGCATAAAACCTTTCTTTTCCCCCGACCAAATAACCATATCGTACCTGTAGTCAAACCAGATTTCGAGTAGTAAAACCACCATGAGGTACCACAAATAAACAAAACCGAAAATGGCCATCGCCGAAGTTAAATGCGGCGTAATCAGCATTTCGTAGAACCGGAAAGGCTGGCCCAGGTGCGAGATCAATGGCATGGTGGCCACCAACATAAAAGCCAAAGCTGTAAGCAAAGAAATTTCATATGTAGGCCGCAATGCTTTAATATCGAAAACCCTGTTTAAAGAGGCAAGAATAAATGCTCCGGCAACCAGCCCGGTAATGTAAGGGTACATAACAATGAGCAGGTCCCAGTTTAAAGCAATTTCATTGGGATAAATAAAGCCATCTAAATTGGCCAATGCTTCGTAGAGTGTTTCAAATTTATCCATCTTAATGAACCTCCTGACTTAATGCGTTATAATACAATTTCGGGACAGTATTCAATTGTTGTTTTAACACGGCACAATTGTGTTCTTTGATAAACAGCGAAACTTCACTTTCTTTATCATTCAGGTCGCCATAAATTCTGGCATGGGTCGGACAAGCCATCATACAGGCCGGATCCAGGCCATCCTTTAAACGATGGTAGCAAAGTGTACATTTATCCACAACCCCTTTTTCAGGATCAATATAACGGCAGCCGTAAGGGCAGGCCTGCACGCAGTAACCGCAGCCAATGCAATACGTCTGGTCAACCAGTGCAACCCCTTCCGGCGATTCGAAAGAAGCACCCACCGGGCAAACCTGTGTACAGGGCGATTTGGCACAATGGTTACACATTTTCGGCACGAAGAATGTTTTGTAAATATCCTCCTCGGGTACGGGCTGCTCAAAGCCGTCGATACCGCCGTTGGGAGAGGAAACCAATATCTCATCATCATTCGTGATGGTATATTGTTCTACCCAATTGCGGAAAAAGAAAGGTTCTTTATGTACATCATTTTCAATTTTACAGGTTCTTGCACAATTGGCACAGCCAATACATTTTTCAATATCAATGGCAATGCCGTACCATTTACCTTTTCCTTCGGGTTTTTTCGTAGCATAAACTACTTTCATCGGATTCATCAGTGAAACAAACACAACGCCTCCGGCAAACATGCTTGTATGCTTGATAAAATCGCGTCTTGAGAAATTTTTCTTTTCTATAGCCATGGTTCGTGTGGGTTATGACAACTAATACAATTTTCGCCTTCGCTGTGCTCGGCAGCATCAACTTGTTTAATTATTTTGTCCGGTCTGGCGGCATTTCTTGCATGACATTGAATGCAAAATTCGCTACCAGCTGGCAACTTCATTTTATTGATTTCCGGTTCATCAACATGCAAATATCCAGGTCCATGGCATATTTCACATTGAATTGATTTGTGCAATCCCTGTATTTTTAACTCGCCAATGGAATCATGACACATGATGCATGTTTCCATGTCCACGTATTTGGGTACTTTATCTGCAATTTCAATAAGGGCTTTCCCCCGGTAAGGTCCGTATTCTCTCCAGGAATCAGGGGTCAGAAAATATTTGAGTCCTAACATTATCCCGATGAACACAGCAAACGCCAGCAATAATCGTTTTACTTGAAGTGGCATATAAATTAAAATTTAAATGAATAAATTATTAATAATACTTGATTCTGTCTGATATATTTTTTCACTTTGAAACGCTCTGTTGAGCTTTCGCCAAATATTCCTTTTCAGAAGACAATTTAACTTAGCAACTGAGAATCAATGTAACTCAACTTTTAACCGGGACCTTTTTTTCCAAACTATCAATACTAAAGCCTTCAAACAATATGGCAATAGCAATTTTGGAGATAAAAGTAAATAACAATGCTCCTGCCGAGAAGATCATCACCGCGGTACGTATTTCAGTATCCGAGGGTACATAAAAGTAATACTGTCCGAGTACATCGGGGCTAAATCCGGGGATGATAAGGGAAATACCTTTTTCCAGATAAACGCTAAAGTAAATCAACACTGCTCCGATGTTTAAGGTAAATAGGTTCTTCCGGGTTTTCGGAATCAGGAACAACAGGAACGCAGTAACCCCCATGACAATGGAAGCCCAGCTGTAAAAAGAGATTTCCCTGTTTTGTTCCACACCCATCAGCAAATACTTCCAGTAAACAATATGCTCGGTATTGGAGTAAAACTCTTTAAAGAATTCTGCAATCGTAAAAAACAAATAAATAAACATGGCATAAACCATCAGTTCGGCTATGGTAAAAATTGCTTCATCCTTTATTTCAAATTTTGTTGTCTTGCGCAGAACCTGAAAAACCAAAATAAGAATGGCGGGTCCCGAGCAAAAAGCAGTTGTTAAAAACCGTGGCGCCAGCAAGGCACTGTTCCAGTAAGGACGGGCAGGCAAGGCATTAAAAAGAAAGGCAGTAACCGTGTGAATGGCAATGGCAGCAGGGATGCTGATCATAACCATTGGGAGGATGATTGACTTGTTGTATTCTTTCTTATAAAACAGCTTATACAGCAAGTGTGTAACTACGATAATGTTTATGAGGAAATAAAAAAACAACACAAAGAAATCCCAGGACAATATGGAATACGGGAAGTTCATTGTCCCCACAATCGGAAGCATATGCCAGAAGCGCAGGGGTTGGCCAATGTCAACAATGATAAAGGCGATACACATTATTACAGCACAAATGGCAAGGATTTCCCCGAAAATCACGATTTCCTTGATTGGTCCCCAGTTGTAGATATACGCCGGAATAACAAGCATGACGGCTGCGGCGGCAACCCCTACCAAGAAGGTAAAGTTCCCTATGTAGAAACCCCACGAAACAGAGTCTCTCATGTTCGTCTTGATCAAACCCTCGTCCAACTGGCCATAGTAACCGAATGCACCCCAGAGAATCAGTACAAAGAGGAAAAACAAGCAGGAGTAATAAACCCGTCCACCTTTGGTAATGATTCTGAAACACCCGGCAATAAATCGTAAAAATTTCATATTATTTTATTTATAGTGTGACATCTAAATAATGAATAAGCCAAAACTAAACACCGAAGAAATAGAAGAATTTGGGTTGAGTGTTAAGTTCTTCTTTAAAAATCAACACGCGTTTATTCTCTAAAATATACCTTATTTCGCTGTTTGGATCCAGTAAGTTACCGAACTTTCGCGAGCCTGTGGGGCATATTTCGACGCATGCCGGGTACCTCCCTTTTCGTACGCGCTGAATGCAGAACGTACATTTTTCAACTACACCTTTTGTGCGGGGCCTGTTGCCCAGGTAATGAGTGTCAGGATTGATCTCTTCGTCAGGTATGTGCGGTTCACCCCAATTGAAATGCCTTGCACCATAAGGACAGGCAGCCATACAATATCGGCAGCCGATACACCAGTTATAGTCAACCACCACAATGCCGTCCTCATCTTTATAAGTGGCTTTTGTAGGACAAACCTTGGTACATGGCGGATTCGTGCACTGCTGGCACTGGACCGGCATGTAAAAATGCCCCTCTTCAGGTACCTTTTCCGGGTTGTAGTGGACGTTGGCATGGGCCAGGTCAATACCCTTGATCTTTTCCATCTGCAGCACTTGTATCCAGTGGATTTGGGGATCGCGCGATTGGTTGTTTTCCTTAACACAGGCATAAACACACCTCCTGCACCCAATGCAACGGGATAAGTCAAGCGCATAGCCGAACAAAATGCCATCGGTGGCAGGTTTGTCAGAAACCGTAAACTTCTTTCCGTACTTTTCGGTGTATTTCTTTTCGAGGTTCTTAACAATCTTATCTTTTTCCTCTTTGGTTAAAGTTTTGAAGTTTCTCTGAAAAAACTCCTCCACCTCTTGCGAACTACAGCCTGCCAGAGCAGTTGCACCGGCTGCCAGGACCGGCAGTTTTTTCAGGAAGTCGCGTCGTGAACTATTATTTTCTTTTTTCTGCATACTCACAAAATTGTTATCACCATTTATTTTTAAGCCTTAATATTTTTTTTTGCCAGCGGTGCCGGGGCAGGCTTTAGCCGGTTAGGAACGGCAAACTTCTCCGATTTAATGATTTCGTCCGCCTCCGGCTTCGAAAGTGTATTAAAATTCTGAACCGGGTAGTAATTTTGCTTTTTTAACTTTAGTAGGGAAAATGCACCAATTGACACAAGAGCAAGGGGTATCTTCTTCAAAAAATCTCTTCTTTGGGTTTTTTCTTTTCTCTGCATAATATCCTTTGTTTTGAACGAGTTACTAATTAATGTCTTCCTGTCTGACCGGAGGCGGCATCGGCTTGATCGGTTTAAACTTGGGGGAATGTGGATTATGGCAACTAACACAAAGAAGGTATTGTTTCTTTCCATTCCAATAACCCGTACGTTTTCCGTGAATCCCATATTTCCAGTCACGGTACTTGTCCCCGTGGCACTGACCGCAAAGCTTTTGCGATTCCTTAAAACTTAGCAATTTACCACTGGCAAGCCGCAGGGAATCTCTGTCGTCAGCATTGTGACAATCAAGGCACCAGCGGTTCTCACTGTCGTGATCAAACATCTCGGAAATCTCTTCATGCATATCTACCAATTCTCTCCTTTGGGTGTTCGTTTCCTCATCAGCATGGCAGTCGGAACACGGGAAAATGCCTTCACTAAAGGGTGGGGGGGAAATTGCTATTTCATCACTTTGCTCGAAGCCGCTTTGCGGTGTTCCTGCACTGTACATAAAATAATCAATGGAACTACTGTCATCACACCCATAAAACAACATTATTATTATCAACAAATGGATGAGCAATATCGGCGATGGTTTGTTGGTAAAAACTTTCATCATGAAGCTGTCTTTATGAATTTATATATTGAAAGGTTAAAGCAAATCTTTTCCGGCCTGCCTGTTTTAATTTTGCTGAACAGATAAGGGGACTGTTCTTTATTCAATTCAGGAATAAAAAAACGTCTCGAAAATGCAAAAATGAAAACAGCGAATAAAGGAAAGAACTGTTTTAATTGTCGAGACATCCTGTAAAATTTAATTATGGCGGGGATAAAAGTAGGTTCTTAAAATGCTCTCATCCTAGTATCGTTGTATGATATAATTCATAAAAGGTTTAATTTAGAATAAATCTAATTCTAAGAATAGCCTGAAAAGAAAAAACCACCGCATCTTTAAGTACCAGCATTTCCACTATACGGACAGCATTTCTAAAATGGCACCACACTCATTCACAGCACAATTAATCGGGGGCACGGTATGCATGCTTCAAAACCCGGAACGGAAAAATAATTGGCAGAAAAGAAAAACGGGCATGCACTTTTACAAAAATTAAAAAACCGGGTGTTTTTTGTCCGGAAAAGCAAT
>JAJRWG010000188.1 GCA_024276895.1 Bacteroidota bacterium | reverse complement strand
GGGCTTTGTGGTCAGGGGTGAAGCAGCTTATTATTTCGGAAAATATTTTCAGACGACCGACCCCATGGCCGGGGGAACACTTATGCAGAAGGATTACCTGCATTACGTGCTGGGCCTTGATTACGGTGTGGGCAATCTGAGATTAAGTGTACAGTTTATTCAAAAGTATATTATCGATTATAGCGATCACATCTATGATGATGAATTTGACAACACCATGACCGTTCTTGCGCGTTATGATGCCGTTCGTGAAACCCTGCACCTGGAATTGTTTTCCTACATCGGCCTGAATTACGGCGATGCCCTCATCCGTCCCATGGTGACTTACGACTTCAGCGACAGTTTTTCAATACTGCTCGGCTCAAATATTTTCGTGGGTGACGAAAGGGGACAGTTTGGCCGCTACGGTGACAACTCCATGCTGTACACGAAAATCAAGTATAACTTTTAATGCAAATCAGGGGTTGGGTTTCCAAAACAGTGTGTAATCAATAAATTAAGTAGCAAACTTTTCCAAAGTTCCAGACTTTGGAAAAGTTAATAGGCTAATTCACATAGCTTAAGCTCAACCCTTGATTCGCATTTTTCGTTCTTTGCCATCATTTTTCAAATAAAATCGCCGGCAAACCGTTATACTCCTATGTATTACGGTATAACAATGAGATAATGAAGATAGGTATTGCATTGGGTGGAGGTGGAGCCCGGGGGCTGGCTCACATCGGCGTGCTGAAGGTCCTCGAAAAAAACAACATCCCCATTTTTCAGATCAGCGGGACAAGTATTGGCGCTTTGGTTGGCGGATTGTATGCATTTTACAGAGATGCACAGAAGGTAGAAGACTTTGTGTACAAACTTGTAAACAGTGCGGCTTTTCGCGATCTCAACCTGGATGCTTTTGACCCTGATCCTGACGACAGCGAAGGTTATTGGAAACAGTTAGTCAATAATGCGCAGCGAAAATTGTCAATTTACAAGACGTGGAGGCACAAATCGATAGTGAGCAAGTCGCAGGTGGATAAAATATTTATTGATTATCCCAAAGCAAATATTAAAACACTCCCCATAAGTTTTGCCGCCGTTGCTACCGATTTGGTATCGGGAAGGGAAACCGTTTTGGTCGAAGGTGAGCTGAAGCGAGCCATCATTGCAAGCTCCTCGATCCCGGGTGTTTTTCCTCCCGTCGAAATGTTGAACACCAAAATGTGTGATGGGGGAGTCTCGGACCTGGTTCCGGTATATGTGTCAAGGGGTCAGGGCGCCCAGTATGTTATTGCTGTGGATGTTACCAAAAGCCTGAACGAAAGGGAAGAGCTCACCAACGGACTCAGCATCATCGACCGGGCGCAGACGATCCTGGCTTACCAGTTATCCCGCGAACGGCTTTCCGGTGCTGACCTGGTGATCAGGCCCTCCAGTACCCGCTTCTCCTGGGCTTCGGTCAGGCACATGCCTGAAATTGTTAAATCGGGCGAAGAGGCAACAAAAAAAGCCATCCCCGCCATTCGGGAAGCATTGAACCAGAGGTAGTCTTTGGAGAATAGTTGACGATGAAAATCGTATATTTGTGGCAGCACCAAAACCCGGCAGCCATGATACGAATTTCGATTCTTGTAATTTTAATGATTGGATTTTCATTGCATCCCGTTTTCCCCCAAAGTATCGAAGGGAAAAAAATCAGGGCAAGAAAGCAGGCAACAGTAAGTGTCAGATCGCTACAACGGGAAGGACCCGGTATCGCCAAAGGCATTAAGGTGCCCAATCCCGGCTGGCAGCCCCCAGAATGGACTTTTTCGGAATCGAATGTGATTTACAAACAGGTGATGCAAAACCCTGAAGTCAGACGTCCTGCCCGTGTGTTGAGTTCTCCCGCGCCCGACACCACCTTTGCCGGGCTGATGGACAACGGCACTTCCATCCCTCCCGATGTAAACGGTGCTGCGGGCCCCGATCACCTGATGGAAACCCTCAATACCGAGGTGCGTATTTCGGACAAAAACGGCAACCCTCTTTTTACTACTACACTGAGTGCCTGGTGGCAGTCTTTGCCTGGCAGCGGCAGTACTTTTGACCCCAAAATCGTTTACGACCCTTACAACGATCGCTGGATTATGATCACTCCCAGCGGAAGTTCTTCCACTACTTCCAGAATGTACGTCGGTGTGAGTACCACGGCCAACCCGCTGGACGACTGGAATTTTTACTGGTTCTCAACAGACCCCGACCAGGTACTTTGGTTCGACTACCCCAACCTGGGATTCAACAAAAACTGGATCAGCATCGGTGGCATCATGCGCAACGGTGCATTCGAGGCCATTGAATTCGTGGTGTTTGCCATGGACAAAATGGCTGCTTACGCAGGAGAGGATGAGCCCGTTGTCAGCCGTTTTACCACCACCCTCTGCTCGGCCATCGTTCCTGCTTTTACTTACGATCAGGCAAGCGATGACCTCTACCTGGTCTCCACCGGTGATGGCAACGACAACGGCTTTGGCTACATCAACTTTTTTAAGCTGAGCGGTGCGGTGGACGACCCTGTTTTTGAGTTGAAAGGCTCCATCGGTGTGCCCGATCCCTGGGAAAACTGGTCTTACGAAAACCACGGCGACTTTCTGCCGCAGTTGGGTAGCAGCGAAAAGATCAACAGCGTGGACGCCCGCATGCACACCATGGTTTTCAGGAACAACAAGCTTTGGGCGGTGCATCACGTTTACCTGCCTGCCGACCTGCCCGAACGCTGCGCCATCCAGTGGTGGCAACTTGACACTGCAGGCACTGTCCTCGAAAGGGGACGCATCGAGGACACGACCAACACGGTTTCATTTGCTTTCCCAAGCATTGCAGTCAATGCCAACGAGGACGTCCTCATCGGACACGGCGTTTTTTCCTACAACGATTACGCCAGTGCAGGCTACTCTTACCAGGACCACCTGGACGATTCGGGCAGTATGCGGCAGTACTATGTTTACAAGTCGGGGCTGGCGCCTTACTACAAAACACTCGGTGGTGGCCGCAACCGCTGGGGCGATTACTCGGCGGTGTTTGTTGACCCTGTCCACAATGTGGATTTCTGGGCCATGCACGAGTATGCCGAGCAACCCATGGGCAACGACCAGTGGGGAACCTGGTGGGCTTTCATGAAACCAACTTTCGATCCGCTGGCCGATTTTACAGCCAACGACACCCTCATCCCCGCAGGGGAAACCATCGACTTTACCGACCTGACCCTTGGTGTGCCTACTTCGTGGTATTGGACTTTTGAAGGCGGAACACCCGACACTTCATCCCTGCAAAATCCCGCGGGCATCCTTTTTGAGCAGGAAGGAAGCTTTGATGTAAGCCTCGTCGCCACCAACGACCTGGGTACAGACACCATTGTGAGGACTGACTTTATCACCACCAGTACGACCATTCTGCCTGTGGTGGATTTCAGCGCCGACAAAACGGTGGTCTGCACCGGCAGTGAGGTGGCTTTCACCGATCAAACCCTCTACAGGCCAATTCAATGGGATTGGCAGTTTGATCCATCAACGGTTACTTTTGTTAACGGCACGGATGAAACCAGCCAGGATCCGGTGGTGGTTTTCGATGAAGCACGGCGTTATTCCGTTACCCTGAAAGCCTGGAATCTGAATGGCAGTTCGGAGCTGACAAAATTCGAGATGATTGCGGCCGGGGGCTATCCGTGGTTATCGGAAAGCTTTGAGCCCGGCTCGGAAACTAAGGATGACTGGCTGATTGAAAATCCTGACGAGTCTGTCACCTGGGAACCGCTGGAAACGGGTGGCCTCCAGTTCGGGAACACGGCCATGGGCGTGCAATTTTCCGAGTACCTGATCGGCAAACGCGACAGGTTGATCTCACCACCGCTCAATTTTACAGAAACGGCTGACAACTATCTGACCTTCTATCACGCTTATGCCAAAAATATGAACCCCTCACCGATTCACTCATCGTTTATGTTTCGCCCGACTGCGGCGAGACCTGGGACAGGGTTTACGCCGCCGGAGAAGACGGCAGCGGCAACTTCGCCACCCAACCCATGAGCGATGGTTTCTGGGCGGAAACCAGAGAGGACTGGTGCAGCGGGGGATGGGGAGCAGAATGCAATATCATCGACCTGTCCGGCTGGTCGGGATCAGCCAATGTGCTTGTGGCCTTTGAGTCTTACAGTGCAATAGGAAACCCTTTGTTTATTGATGAAGTTGGGGTTACTTTCTGGCTGGCCACGGCAGACGGTGCAACGGAAGAAAGTGGCCTGGCGGTTTTCCCCAACCCCACCGACGGAGCTTTTACAATACGCCTGCCTGAGAACGGGAACTTCAGCAGCTTACAGCTTGTAAGTCCGTTGGGAACGGTAGTTTACAAAATGATGCTTACGGGTAAAACCGGCCTGGTGGAACTTCATTTGACAAACAAACTGAGTCAGGGCATCTGGCTGTTAAGAATTCAGGGCGAAGGCCGCCCGCTGTCCCTTAAGATTGTTGTGTACTAAAGCCGCTTGACCGGTGAGTTGTTTTTTTTCTTATTTTGCGCAACTGAAAAAACCAAACAATCATGGCACAGGCAATCAGGGTATTTATTGTTGACGACCACGAGATTTTCAGGAATGGATTAAAACTGGTTTTCGGCAAGAACAAAGTATTTGAGGTAACGGGTGAAGCAGAAAGTGGTGAGGAGTTTTTACAGTTAATGGATACACAGGATTTTGACGTGGTGTTGATGGACATCAAGATGAAGGGTCTGGATGGTATTGAAACCACTGCCAAAGCCGTCGAAAAAAATCCCGAAATCAAGGTGCTCGTCCTTTCAACATTTGGCGAAGAGGAATTTTTGCATCAAATCATCAATGCCGGGGCCAAAGGGTTTCTGCTGAAAAACGTGGACAAAGAAACGTTGTTCAATGCCATTAAGCTGGTACACAACGGACAGAATTACTTTTCTCCCGAACTGCTCCCGTATTTCACCAACAAATTTCTCAACAACAACGAAAACATCAGTCCCGAGCTTTTGCCGACCAAACGCGAACTCGAGATTCTCCAACTCATTACCGAGGGGTATTCCAACGCCGAAATCGCCGACAAACTCTTCATTTCCATCCGCACTGTTGACACACATAAAAACAACCTGATTTCCAAGACAGGCTCCAAGAATCTGGTCAGTTTGTTGATTTACGCGATCAAAAACAAGATCGTAAGCATTGAGGACTGAGCTGAGTTACCGAAAATACAACCAATGTTTAACATTTATGGATAGCAAAGTCCTGAATAGAAAATTCAATGAACATGAAGTAAAAGACAGCTACGCCAAAGTAGCCTGGTTTTATGACTTTTGGGCATTGTTGACGGAATCCAAAGCAGCGGGGAAAGTAATCGAACAGGCAAACATCAAAAACGGGGAAAACATTCTGGAAGTGGCAGTGGGTACGGGACAGCTTTTTAAAGAATTGCTGAAGCGAAATCCGAACGGAACAAATACCGGGACCGAACTCTCCCCGGGCATGCTTTCGCGGGCGAAAAAACGCATGAGCAAATCCGGCGCAGACAATTACACCCTGGAAACCGGAAATGCTTACCGGCTTCCGTTTGAAGACAATTCGTTTGACCTTCTCGTAAATAATTTTATGCTCGACCTGTTGCCCGAAGAAGATTTTGTAAAAGTTTTGTCGGAATTTTACAGGGTGTTGAAACCGGGAGGAAGGGCGGTAACCGCAACCATGGCATTCGGACAAAAATGGCACAACAAAATCTGGCATTGGATTGCAAAACAGTTTCCCGGATTACTCACCGGTTGTCGTCCGGTTTCAGTTTCCCCATACCTAGAAAAAGTCGGGTTTTCCGTTGAGAAAGTACAACAGATAAGCCAAAACACATTCCCTGCCGAGGTAATTGCTGCAAGGAAATCAAATGTTTAGAACGATCACAGGAAATGTCAAGCAACTTCTTTCCGGGAAAAGAACCTTATTAAAACAAGCATAAAAGATGATTCACTTCAAAACATTGAGCCTGATTCTTTTGGGACTGCTTTTACATTCCCGGGGTTTTTCACAAAACAACGAAACCGACAGCCTGAAAACCTTGCTCAATACAGACTTGAGGGACACGGCTTTCGTCAACACCGCCCTCGATTTGGCCTGGATTTATATGTACAGCGAAAGCGACAGCGCCGTGAAATACGCGAATCTGGCCCTCGAAACCGCCCTGAAAGCCGGCGAACAGTTGAAAACGGCATCGGCTTACAATACCCTGGGGGTTTGTTACATTGTCAAAGCCGAATACTACGAAGCCCTTGCTTACCTTTCCAAAGCGCTGGAAGCCGGTAACCGGCTTTTGGAACAGGACCCGGCCAATACCGCCTACAAACGCAGGCTGCTGGCCATTTACACCAACACGGGAAATATTTACTATTACAAAGGCGAGTACGAAAAATCCGTCACCAACTACCTGCAGGCGCTCAGGCTTGCCGGGGAAATCGGTTTTGAGAACGGTGTCGCGATCAATCTGAGTAACCTGGCCGCATCCTACAAAGACCTGCTCAACTATGAAAAAGCCCTCGAATACAACTACAAGGCGCTGGCCATCGCCTTACGGACGAAGGACGACTTTTCGCTCAGCCAAAGTTACAACAACCTGGGCTCGGTTTATTTTTCCATGGATGCCTTCGACAGCGCCTACCTCTACTTTTTAAAAAGCAAAAGCATCAACGAAAAAAACGGCGATGAGTACGAACTCATCAACAATTACGTGAACCTGGCCGATGTATTCAGGGAAACGGGCAACTACGATTCGTCGCTCTACTACTACAAGCACTCCATCGCCATTTGTCAAAAAGTGAATTCCATCGACGGCCTGATCAACTGCAATTACATGATCGGCCAGTTGTATCAAAAACAGGGTGCAGTCGATCAGTCGATCAAACACTACAAAGAGAGTTTGCACCTGGCAACGGAATCGGGCACCTCGCGTTTTGTGATGCTTGCCAGCGAAGAACTGGCTAAAATGTACCGCCAAAAAGGCGACTACAAAAAGGCCCTGGCGTATTTTGTCGCCGCCGCCGCTGTACGCGACAGTATTTTCAATGCCGAGAGCGATGCACGTATCGCCGACATGGAGGTCAAGTACCAGACGCAAAAGAAGGAAGAAGAAATCATCCGCCTGAAAGAACAGAAGCTGTTGCAGGAAGCCAACGCCCGCACCGACAAGATCATTCTCCTGGCGGTGATCATCATCCTGATACTGGTCATTATCCTGATTGTTGTCGCTTTCCGTTTGTCGCGGCAAAAACTGTCGTCCGAAAAACAGCGGCTGAAGCAGGAAGCCGAGTTGAAGGTACTGGACGCGGTGATTGAAACGGAGTACAAGGAACGAAAACGCTTTGCCGAAGATTTGCACGACGGGCTGGGCGTGCTGTTGTCAACCCTCAGGCTGTACATCAACGAGATTACAGAGAGCAGTCCTTCCGAACGTAAAAAACTGATCGAACAAAGCAACGGATTGCTTGACGAAGCCATTGCCAACGCACGCAATATTTCCAACAACATGATGCCTGCCGCATTGAAAACGGACGGACTTGAAGCTGCGGTCAGGTCGTTTTGCGATAAGATCAATTCTTCGGGAAATATCACCATTGATGTACAATCGGCCAACTTTAAAAAGCATCACAACCACCTGATTGAAATCACCCTCTATCGCGTCATCAAAGAGCTGACCAACAACACCCTGAAACATGCCGGGGCAAACAGGATCGATATTTCGCTGACGGAAAAAGGTAACAAACTATTTGTGGTTTACAAAGATGATGGCAAAGGCTTCGACTACGAACAAATGAAAGAATCCCCGCAAAAAGGTATGGGGCTCGACAACCTGAGAAACCGCATCAACTCCATTGGCGGGAAATGCATCATCAAAAGCAAATCCGGCGAAGGTTTCTTTGCCGGGATTGAGGTAAATATCAATTGATGAACTTTTCCAAAGCTTCAAACTTTGGAAAAGTTTAGAAGCTTCTCCCTCCCTTCTACGCATTTTACCTAATTTTTTTTCAGGAGATTGCCTAATTAAAATTAGGAAAATCCCTCTTTTGAGCAAGCTTTGGCAGGCATACTTTTGTTGTTGAAACTAAAGGAACATGCTCACGCAACTCTTACAAACTTTTTTCGGGAACGATAAAAAGAAGGTAGCCGGGATTATGAAGGATATCGATTTCTTTTACGGGTACATCGAGAAAAACGGCCAGGTAATGGACGAGTGGTACTTCTCCCATGTGTTCACAACCCCTTACTGGAATTACCTTCATCGCTACAAATGGCTGAACCGGGCGGATCAGGACTTTCTCGACAGGGGTATTTTGAGCATTTTGCTGTTCATGGCTTATAACTACCTGGAAGGAAAGGGCGATATTATCGTCAGGCATCTGGATGAAATTAAACAAAATGTAAAACACTTCCAAAGCAGTGATGTACAGGCCAAAAAACTGCAAAACATTGTGACAGGCGCACTGAAACTTGCGGAGAAAAAGCAAAAGGGTGTTTTCGACAACAAAACCAATAAAACGATTTTCAAATCAATTACATGGACTTTGAAGAATATTGTACTGCAGGCAAAACCGGCTTTGAGAAATACAAAGCCGTAAACCACATCGCACTCAATCCGCTACCCGTAGGTGCGATGAGAGAACAGCAGCAGCAAATAAGTCAACAACAACCGTTCATCGAGACTTTATTGAAACGACTCGAAGCACTCGGATCACTGGAAAAACCCGTAAAACAATAAAATAAGCTCTCGTTGCTGCTGCTTAACGCCGGATCAGGACGGGCAGCTTTTTTGCAGAGGCATTCTTTTATGCGAGTGTACCTGCGGAAAGCCGGCCAGCCTTTTCCGGCATTTTTATTTCAATATCAGGGGTATGATTTTTTCTTTTTTTCTCACCAAAAGAACATTTAACAACATTTTAACAAACCATTAAATAAAGTGTACAAAGCGTATTTGTTATTTTTATTAGTTTTGCCGCGCGTGAAATTCTCCTTTTAGTTTTATCCCTGATATAACCGATCGTCAGAATTAATTTCAAAACCTTAAAATTTCAGTCAATGAAGAAAACAATTACCGTGCATTTTGCTATATTGCTGCTGGCCATGTTGCCCTTTTAAGCCATACATGCACAAATCATTTACCCTACAAAGATTATCAAACCCACACATTTTGATATTTCGAAGCACCTGCGGGATGTGGAGCCCATCCCTCCCGGAGTAAGGGAGCGTTCATGGAAGAATAACCTCATCAAAAACCACCTTGGTCTGCCCGCTGAATTCAAGGACAAGGGGCCGGTGGTTGACCCTGTCCTCCAGACATGGGACGGTTCCAGAAGCGAACCCCTGATTGAACAAAATTTCCCGGGTGTGAGCAACCTCAACGGTGTGGCTCCTCCCGACACCGATGGCGATGTGGGCCCGAATCACTATTTTCAGATGATCAACCTGTCGTTTGCCGTTTGGGACAAAGAAGGAAACCAACTGCTGCCTCCGGCTGACAACCAGACCATTTGGGAAGGCTTCGACGACGGAAAGCCTTACGACAATGCCAATGACGGCGACCCCATCGTCCTCTATGACGAACAGGCCGACCGCTGGATGGTGAGCCAGTTTGCGGTGAACACCAGTAACAATAAATATTACGAGCTGGTGGCCATCTCCACGACGCCCGATCCCACCGGATCGTGGTACCGTTACGCATTCGAATTCGACAAGATGCCTGACTACCCCAAATTCGGCATTTGGCCGGATGGTTACTATTTCACGGTTAACCAGTTCACCAATGCGCAATATTGGGCTGGTGCCGGCATTGCTATTGTTGACCGCGATGCCATGATCAACGGCGAAGACGATGCCACACTGGTGTTTTTCAGCCTGGGTACATCTTATGGAAGCCTGTTGCCCAGCGATTTTGACGGGCCCACACCTCCGCCCGAGGGATCGCCTAACTATTGCATGAACATGGGAAGCAATAAACTCCGTATCTGGGAAGTGTCCGTTGACTGGGATGATCCCGGCAGTTCAACGGTCTCGCTTACACAATCTTTGCCGACGCAGGCATTTTCTGTAAACAACATCACCGTTCGTCAGCCGGGAACCGGAAACCAACTGGGTACCCTGGCAGGACGCTTGATGTACAGGCTACAATACCGCAACTTCGGTGACCACGAAGTATTGCTCACCAACCACACCGTCAATGTTGGTAGCGGACGTGCCGGTGTACGCTGGTACGAACTGAGGAAAACCGATGGCAATTGGAGTATCTACCAGCAGGGAACCTATGCCCCTGATGACGGTGACAGCCGCTGGATGGCCAGCGTGGCCATGAATGACAATGGCGACATTGCAGTAGGGTATTCCGTATCGGGAACTTCTACCTATCCTTCCATCCGTGTAGCCGGACAAACCGCTGGGGCACCGGAAGGCCTTGGAGTGCTTGACATTCAAGAAACCAGTATTCATGAAGGTACCAAATCACAAACCGGTGTGAGTCGCTGGGGCGATTATGCCATGATGTCGGTGGACCCGAGCGACGGCCTTACTTTCTGGTTTACCACCGAGTACAGCATGGGTGGTTGGAGCTGGAAAACACGAATTGCTTCCATCAGTTTTGCCGCCGCACCGCAGGCAGAGTTCATTGCTGATGAAAATCTTATCCCTGTAGGGGAGATCGTCGCCTTTACTGACGAAACAACAGGTATTCCCAATACCTGGGAGTGGACTTTTGACGGAGCAACCCCTTCTTCATCCACCGAACAAAATCCGGATAGCATCCGCTACGACACCGAGGGCGAATTCGACGTACAACTCATTGTTTCCAACAACCTGGGTGTCGACACCATTTTCAAAACGGCTTTCATTACGGCCAGTTCAACTATTCTTCCGGAAGTCGATTTTTCAACGGAACAGGGCTACGAATGCCAGGGCGATGTTGTTAGTTTTACCGATCACACCAAATACAAACCCCGCCAGTGGTTGTGGGAATTTGATCCTTCAACGGTGACTTTTGTCAACGGAACCGATCAAAACAGCCAGAACCCTGAAGTGGTTTTTGACGCCGCCGGCTCTTACGATGTTACGCTGACCGCCTGGAACCTGAACGGCCCTTCTACCCTGACGAAAACCGAACTGCTGCATCCCGGCGGTTACACACCTTATTTCAGGGAAACTTTTGAAGAAGACGGTTTTGCTGCACAGGGCTGGACCATCGAAAATCCTGACGACGATAAAACATGGGAACTGTTTGAAGTAGGAGGAACCCTCCCCGGTAACCTGGCTGCCGGCATCAACTTTTCCGATTATTTTGCAATTGGCCAGCGAGACCGGCTGATTTCGCCCCCCTTCAACCTGGAATTCATGAGCAGCGCCGCACTGGAATTTAACCACGCCTATGCCAAGAAGTACGATGAAGTGACGGACTCGTTAATTATTTATGTTTCCGATGACTGTGGCGAAAGCTGGACACGTGTTTTTGCTACCGGCGATGACGGAGAAGGCAGTTTTGCCACACATGAAAAAGCCGGTGAATTCTGGCCGGAAATTACCGACGACTGGTGCGGAGCAGGCTGGGGAGCCCCCTGCATCTCGGTTGATCTGAGCCCCTGGGCCGGACAGGCAGATGTACGCATTGCCTTTGAATCGTACAGCGCCATTGGCAATCCCCTGTTCATCGACAACATTTCGGTGAGCCAGTACGTGGGCATCGAAGACGAAGCCGACCGCAGCGATGAGGTTTTCGTTTACCCCAACCCTGCAGGAGAACAGTTTACCATCGTGCTTCCTGCCGGTGAAGATTATAACCGTGTGCAACTGTTCAACTACCTGGGACAAATTGTCCTTGACAAGGAAACGGCTGCCGGCGACAACAACCTGCAAGTCCAACGTTTGTCGCAATGGCCGTCAGGCACTTACTTTTTAAGGATTTCGGGTTCTTCAAAAACAGTTACAAAAAAGATTGTTTTGTACTAAACATCTAACGCAATACAAAACGGGAGTATCGGGCGATGCTCCCGTTTTTTTTTGTTTTTGAGAAAAGGTTTTGACTGCCTCATCTGTCGTACCCCCGGCTCGAGTCTTGCGCGAAGCCCTGTGTGTGGTTGACTTGGGCCGGAGCTAAAATACCAAACTTGCTTTTATTGCTCCTTCTTCAAAGATAAGGATATCTTTCCGGTTAGCATAGCTTTGCTAGCTTTTGATAGTTCTCGGTTGTTTAGAATCGCCCAAGTCTCGCTTTCGCACCGGCTGGTGCGGGAAGGTTTGTGCGAGGGGGG
>JAJRWG010000187.1 GCA_024276895.1 Bacteroidota bacterium | reverse complement strand
TGTAATCTTCAATAACAGATTCCAGCACCTTTTTACTGAAGTGCAACTGTTTCTTTTTCACGCCGTGTTCCGAAAGCTGTTTTGGGATCAGATGTTTTCTTGCAATTTCCACTTTTTCCTCCATCAGGTAACCGCTCAGGTAGATGACCTCCATCCGGTCGCGCAAGGCGGGATGGATGGACGACAGCGTGTTGGCCGTGGCGATGAACATCACACTGGAAAGATCGTATTCCATTTCCAGGTAGTTGTCGTAAAAAGCACTGTTTTGTTCGGGATCGAGTACCTCCAGCAGGGCAGCCTGGGGGTCACCGCTGTATGTGTTGCCACTGAGCTTGTCCACTTCGTCCAGCATAAAAACGGGATTGGAAGCCTTTACTTTTTTAAGGTTCTGGATGATGCGTCCGGGCATGGCACCGATGTAGGTTTTCCTGTGTCCCCGCAACTCCGATTCGTCACGCACGCCGCCCAGCGACATCCTGACGTATTTCCGTCCCAGCGCATTGGCAATGGACTTGCCCAGTGAGGTTTTACCCACACCGGGAGGGCCTACGAAACAAAGAATGGGTGACTTCATGTCGTTTTTCAGCTTGAGTACCGCCAGGTATTCCAGTATTCTTTCCTTGATCTCTTCCAGGCCGAAATGGTCGTTTTCCAATATTTTTTTTGCGTGGTTCAGGTCGAGGTTGTCTTTGGTGAATTCGCCCCACGGAAGGGCAACCACCAGTTCAAGGTAGTTCAACTGAATGGAATGTTCGGCAGCCGAAGGATGCATCCTTTGCAGACGTTCCAGCTCATTGCTGAAGGTTTCTTCCACCACTTTGGGCCATTTCTTTTTGGCCGCTTTTTCTCTGAGGCTTTTGATTTCAATCTCGTTGGGACCACCGCCAAGCTCGTCCTGAATGGTTTTCAGTTGCTGGTTGAGTAAAAAGTCGCGCTGCTGCTTGTCCATGTCAACCTTGACTTTTTTCTGGATGTCGGATTTCAGTTCCAGCATCTGCAGCTCTTTGGTCAGTAACTCAAGCACCAGGTTGGCACGGGGCTCGATGTCGGTCATCTCCAGCAACTTCTGTTTGGTGTCGTTATCCACGTTCAGGTTGGACGAAACAAAATTCACCAGAAACACATCGCTTTCAATATTGTTGATGGCAAAAACAGCTTCGGAAGGTATCCCCGGCGATTTCTCAACAATTTGCACGGCCAGGTCCTTGACCGACGAGATCAGCGCCTTGAAGACTTCACTTCCGGGTTGGTTCTCAACATTTTCAAAAGGCTTTACTTTGGCTTTGAAATAGGGCTCTTCCTGCACCACCTTCTCAATCTCAAAACGCTTTTTTCCCTGGATGATGGCGGTGGTGTTGCCGTCGGGCATCTGAAGTATCTTTATCAACCGGGCGACCGTGCCGATTTTGTGAAGATCACCGGCAGAGGGATCTTCAATCTCTGCATTTTTCTGCGCGGTTACGCCGATGGTTTTCGAGCCTTTGTACGCCTCACGAATGAGCTTAATGGACTTGTCGCGGCCTACGGTGATGGGGATCACAACGCCGGGAAACAAAACCGTATTGCGTAGGGGTAAAATGGGTAACTCGTCAGGCAACTCCTCGGCCTGCATGATTTCCTCATCTTCGCTTGAAAGCAACGGAAAAAATTCCGTTTCCGGATCCACAATGTCAATGAGCCCTATGAAATCTTTCATCTTTTAATCTTCGTTTTTCGGTCAATCTGTCAGCCCTGGCGACAGGTGCAGCAGCTAACTGTCAGATTAAACGGTATTTAATTTGTAATGTTCGCTGTTTTGCTGTATAGTTGGCCAGCCTCAGGTAGTTGCTCAATTAGTGTGCCAGTTTTTTCACATGCTGATCCGCCTCATAAAAAACGGGCCGGGCAAGCGGGATTTAGCGGTGTTCCAGTTCGTAAACGCTTGTAAGAATATCTTTTTCGGTGTTGTCGAACACCTTGTTCCGTCTTTCGTAAACGACGGAGGCCACCTCGAAGGCTTTTTTCAGGTTGAAGGTTTTGAGGCCCTGTGTTCCGCCCCACGAAAAAGAAGGGATGAAGGTACGCTGGTAGCCTGCACCAAAAATATTACAGGACACGCCAACGACCGTACCCGTATTGAACATGGTGTTGATGCCGGTTTTGGAATGATCGCCCATGAGCAGGCCGCAAAACTGCAAGCCGGTGTTCACAAAGGTTTGGTCATCAATTGACCAGACCCTGACATGGTCGTAGGTGTTTTTCAGGTTCGAGTTGTTGGTGTCGGCACCCAGATTGCACCACTCGCCAATGACCGAATTACCCAAAAAGCCGTCGTGGGCTTTGTTGCTGTAACCAAAAAATACCACGTTGTTCAGCTCGCCCCCGACTTTGCAATACGGGCCGATAGTCGTCCCACCGTATATTTTAACATCCATCTTCAAGGTGGCACCCTCGCACAGGGCAAAGGGGCCGCGCACCTTGCTGCCTTCCATCACTACCGCATTTTTCCCGATGTAAACCGGACCGTCTTCGGCATTCAAAAAAGCGAAGTCAACCACCGCCCCTTTTTCGATAAATATCTGTTTGCGGTCACCCTTGACAAAACTCGTGGCGGGTATGGGTTCTGATTTCCTCCCCCTGGTGATCAATTCAAAATCATCGAGGATGGCTTGTGCATTTTTTGAAAAAATATCCCAACTGTTGTTGACTTTCAGGTAGTCGCCTTCAAAAACATGCTCAATGAGGTCTTCCTGCTCTTCCATGCTGTCGATGTCAGCCGAGCTTAGTCGCATGGCAAGAATAACATCTTCTTTGACAAGGGTTTCGCCGCTTTGCAGCTCCCCTATTCTTCTGAACAGTTTTTGGGTGGGCAATACCGAGCCGTTGATCAGTACATTGTCATCTTTTTTGATCAGGGGGTACTTCCGGCTAAGGTAGTCCTCGGTGAGTGTGGTTGTTTTTGCCCCCAGCATCTTTTCCCATTTTTCGCGGATGGTGAGTATCCCGATGCGGATGTCAGCCACCGGCCTGGTGTACACCAGCGGAAGGAGCTTGTTTCGCCTGAAACTGTCATAAAGAATGTAATTCATTGTGCCCGGTTGAAAAGTTCAAGTTTGTTCTTTACCACAAAACTACATAAAAGCAGGGAGCAAAAGCTTTTTTTGGCAGGGAAAAATAATTCATTGTTTTTTCCGGGAGCTTTACAAAAAAAACCCCCGCCGGATTGAAGAAGTTACCGGTGGGGGTTTTCAATGCTTGCGTGATGCAATTAGTCTTTCTTCTCGTAACGTTTTTTGTACCTGCTTTTGAATTTGTCAACACGCCCGGCGGTATCCACCAGCTTCATTTTTCCGGTGAAGAAGGGGTGCGAGGTGTGTGAAATTTCCAGTTTCACCAACGGGTACTCCTTACCGTCTTCCCATTTGATGGTGTCTTTGGTTTTAACGGTGGACTTGGTCAGAAAGGCATAATCGTTCGACATGTCTTTGAAAACAACCAGTCTGTAGTCTTTCGGATGAATATCTTTTTTCATTGCAATAAGTTTTATTCCTCGGTTTTTTGGGGCTGCAAAAATAGACTGCTTCGGTTAATTATCCAAACATTCTGAAAAATAATTTTTTCCGGGTGGGAACGGAGAATAAATCATCCCTGCTCAGCACTGTTTTCAGGTGATTCTGTTCATCATCCTTTGCTCTCCGGTCAGTCAGCCTTCAGGCCAGTCCAAGCAAAAACGACAGGGTATCAACCCCATCGGCATAATCAGCAAGTCCGGGCTGCTGGCTCTTCCCGAAAGGAATAATTCCGGGCCATGATTCCATTGACGAAACAATACACTGGATGTCCTCGCTCTCAGGCAACAGCCGGGTACGCAATTGCGAATTGTCACCGTAGTATTCGTAGTGCAAAACACTTACGGGCGAACTCAGTTGCCGGTCTTCGGCCACCAAGACCGTACCCGTGTCAAAGTGTTTGCGTCCGTTGATCAAAAAAACAGCCTTGTTGTATTCGTAATTGTTAAAGTATTTGTGATTTTCCGTAACCGCCTCACGGGCAGCCAGCACGTCGAGCAAAGGCGAAAAATCGTAATCCGCAGGGACAAATATTTTCGACACATTGCGGCAGCCCAGTCCGTAGTAGCTGAAAATATCATCGGCCAGGGCCTCCAGTTCTGTCCTTGTTTCCTTACCTGTAAGCACCGCAATACCATTTCTGTTCTTGCGTATGATGTGCGGGTATTGATCAAAATAATGCCGGAAATATCGCGACGAGTTGTTGCTGCCGGTGGCTATCACAGCATCGAAACCTTTTAAAGGCCCTGAAGCAAATTCCACCCGGTTTTCCAGCTCAGGGTCAATGGCAAAAAGCAGTTCCGCAAGTGCAGGCAACAGTTTTTCGTCCCCGGAGGAAAGTTTGGCCAGCAGCTTGTTTCCTGAGATTAACACCGTCATAAAATCGTGAAAACCCACGGCAGGGATGTTTCCGGCCATAATGACGGCAATGGTTTTCACGGGACGTTTTGCCGAAAGCTTGGGCTGGTAAGCGTTGAGCCATGCATCCATTTCTTCCTCCTGCAGGCTCACGCCTAGCGACACCAGCATCCGGCGGACATTTTCTTCAACAAACCAGCCATTGTAGCGGTAGAGCTCTCTGACAATCTGTTCAAGTTCGACGAATTTTTCCTGTTCTCTTTCCGTCATTGCCGGCTTCGGTGTGTGGCCGTCGAAGGAGCGCAGGAAGTGCCCCAGTTTCACAAAGGATATTGCACTGCGCACGCGGTTTTGCATGGGTTGTCTTTTTCGGGCAAAAGTAAACATTTAGAGTGTTTCCGGTGCAAGACACCTTCATCTGTGGCGGGCCAGGTGACGCTACATAGCCGGAATTGCCTGCACGCGTTGCTGCATTTTTCACTCTAAACCCTGCCAGGCACTAAAAATTAGAAACAATCTAAACAAATTTTAACAAATCACATGCAAGTAAGTTATATCTTTGCCACACTTTTTTAAATTTGGGAAAATGAAGAAACATAATTTCTACGCCGGGCCGTCGATCTTACCGGAATTCACCATTAAGAATACGGCAGAAGCCGTTCTTGATTTTGCGGGGACGGGGCTTTCGATCATGGAGATTTCGCACCGCAGCAAGGAATTTGTCGCGGTCATGGACGAAGCCCAGGCACTGTTTAAAGAGTTATTGAATATTCCCGAAGGCTATTCTGTTCTATTCCTTGGTGGCGGGGCCAGCACGCAGTTTGCCATGATTCCCTTCAACCTGTTCAACAAAAAAGCAGCCTATCTCAATACCGGCGCCTGGTCAAAAAAGGCCATCAAAGAAGCACAGGCTTTTGGCGAAGTTGAAGTTGTGGCCTCGTCGGAAAACAAGTTGTTCAACTACATCCCGAAAGATTACACAATTCCCGAAGACGCGGATTATTTCCATATAACCACCAACAATACCATTTACGGCACTGAAATTAAATACGACATGGATTCGCCTGTTCCGTTGGTGGCCGACATGTCATCCGATATTTTCAGCCGTCCCATTGACGTTTCAAAGTATGCCCTTATCTACGGTGGTGCGCAAAAGAACCTGGCTCCTGCCGGAGTAACCTTTGTCATAATCCGGGACGATATCCTGGGTAAAGTTAACAGGCACATTCCCACGATGCTGAACTACCAGACCCACATCGACAAAGGGAGCATGTTTAACACACCGCCGGTACTGCCCGTTTTTGCTGCCCTGCAAACCCTGAAGTGGTTAAAACAAAATGGCGGTATCAGTGCCATGCAAAAGGCCAACGAGTAAAAGGCGGGCTTGCTTTACGACGAGATTGACCGCAACAGCCTGTTCAGAGCAACGGTTGTGGATGAAAAAGACCGTTCGCTGATGAATATTTGTTTTGTGATGAATCAGGGCTACGATGGCCTTGAAAAGGCTTTCTTCGATTATGCCACTGCCCGGGGAATGGTCGGTATCAAAGGTCACCGCTCGGTCGGCGGATTCCGTGCCTCGACTTACAATGCCCTGCCGGTGGAAAGCGTTGAGGCACTCGTTAAAACCATGCAGGATTTCGAAGCAGAAAATAAATAAAATCCATCTTACCTGAAACCAGAACTAAAATAAACCGACATGACAAAAGTACTTGTAGCTACCGTTAAGCCATTTGCACCCGCAGCAGCGGAGCAAATCAAAGCGGTATTTGACCAGGCTGGTTACGACTGTACTTTTCTTGAAAAATACAACAGCCAGAATGAATTGACCGGTGCTGTTTCGGATGCCGATGCCATGATTGTCCGCAGCGATAAAATTACGCAGGAGGTCATTCAGGCTGCAACGAAGCTGAAAATTGTGGTGCGTGCCGGCGCCGGTTTCGACAATGTGGACCTGGCAGCCGCTACCAAAAAAAATGTAGTGGTGATGAACACCCCCGGCCAGAACTCCAATGCCGTTGCCGAACTTGCCATCGGCATGATGATTTACCAGGCACGCAACCATTTTAACGGAAGCTCCGGAACGGAGCTGAAAGATAAAAAGCTGGGCATCCACGCCTACGGCAATGTGGGCAAACTGGTGGCACACATCGCCAAAGGACTTGGGATGAAGATTTACGCATTCGACCCTTTCATCCCTAAAAGCGATATGGAAGCCGATGGGGCAACCGTTTGCAACAGCGCCGAAGAAATGTATGCTGTCTGCGATTACATCAGCCTGCACATTCCGGCAAACAAACACACCTTGCAATCCATCAATTATGGATTGCTTTCCAAAATGAAAAAAGGAGCCTGTTTGGTGAATACCGCTCGTAAAGAGGTGATCAACGAAACAGATTTAGTGAAGGTGTTTGAGGAAAACGATACTTTTCAGTACATTTCCGACATTGCACCCGGCAACAGTGATGTGCTTGTCGGGCGGTTTGGCAACCGATGCTTTTTTACCCCCAAAAAAATGGGGGCACAAACTGCCGAAGCCAACATCAATGCGGGGATAGCAGCTGCAAAGCAGATCATCGCTTTTCTCGACAGTGGCGACACCACCTTCAAGGTCAATTAACGATTAAGCAGATTTTAAACCGGACTGTGGCTGGAATAAAAGAAAGGATGAATGCTGTCATATGCCCGGCTTTTAATGGCTGAAATACAGCAGAAACAGAAGAAAAGAATTGTCAATCAATATCATTTAACCAAAACCATTATTCTTAAAACTTAAAACTATGTACAACCAAGAAGAAAGAGAAGAAGAGAAAAGTGAAAGGATCCCAACCTTTTTCAGGTTTGAGGATCTAAGGGTTTACCACAAATCACTGGATTACCTTGTTTGGTTGCAGGAAGTGAGCACGCTTTTTCCTGAAAACGACCCGACTGATCTGGCGGCCCGCTTTAGCGATGCGGCAAGAAACATTTCTTTCTACATTGCCGAAGGTTCATCCAGAAACAAAACTCAGTTTATCTATTATTTAAAGATGGCTAAGAGTGTTATTCGCGAGTGCCTTGTTTTTACGACGGTTGCTTACCGTGCAAACCGCATTTCGGATGCCGATGAGGATATTTCAAGGAATTACCTGATGGAAATGACCAAAATGATCGGTGCATTAATATCTTCATTGCAACGCTCGGCGGGCTTTACACATACTTCACAGCCGAATCGTTATTCCGGCGGTAACCGGCACAACCACCAGGAAAGTTACATTAGCGAGGAACGTATCGAAAACGAGCCGACCAGTTATTGATGTTTAGGCCGGGATGAACGCCACCTGCGGCAGGTGTTGAATTAACGGCAACAGCACAGTCAGCCGTCAGGAAGACATAGCTACCTGACGGCTGACTGACAAAAATAAAAACAACCGGAGCTCCGATGCAGCAAAACCGCTGCATTTTTCAATGCTTCCGGGAATGCTAAGACAGCACTGCGTGCTAAACTGTGCTGAGGACGTATTACAAATACGGTTTAACAACCGGGAAGTCTGCCCTGCCCTAACCGGCAGTCCGGGCTTTTTTAAATTTGAAAAAAAAGTAAATTTATGGCAACACTAAAAGCTTTCAAAGGATTGCGTCCGCCGCAGGAAATTGTGAAGGACCTGGCTTCACGCCCCTACGACGTGCTCAACTCAGCCGAGGCCCGTATCGAGGCAGAGGGAAATCCTTACTCACTTTTACACATTATCAAACCTGAAATTGACCTGCCGGAAGGGACTGATCTTTACAGCCGTCAGGTATACGACAAAGCCAGGGAGAATTTTGAGCATTTCAAAAATAAAGGCTGGCTGGTGCCCGACAAAGAAGACTACCTTTATATCTACGCCCAGACCATGTTTGGCAAAACCCAGTACGGCATTGTGGGCTGTGCCAGCGTTGACGATTACATGAACAATGTTATTAAAAAACACGAGCTGACCCGTCCCGACAAGGAAGAAGACCGCATGAAGCACGTGCGAGTCACCAATGCCAATATGGAACCCGTGTTCTTCTCCTACCCCGCCATGGCCGGGATTGACGAGATTGTGGCTGATTTCGTGAAAAACAACGCACCCGTTTACGATTTCACAGGTAGCGACGAGGTAGGCCACCATTTTTGGGTCATCAAAGACAAAACGATCATCGAACGGATCATTGCGCTGTTCGACACACTGCCTTCGACTTACGTGGCCGACGGACACCACCGTACTGCCGCTGCGGCTTTGGTGGGAAACGAAAAAAGAAAAGCAAACCCAAACCACACCGGAAATGAAGAGTACAATTTTTTCCTCGCCGTTCACTTTCCTGACAACCAACTGACCATCATTGATTACAACCGCGTAGTGAAAGACCTCAACGGTAACTCGGTTGAAGAGTTCCTCAACAAACTGGAAAAAGGGTTTCAGCTTGAAGAAAAAGGCATGAACATTTACAAGCCGGCAAAACTGCACGAGTTTTCCATGTACCTTGAGGGCAGGTGGTATTCGTTGACTGCCAGAGAAAATACCTACGATGACAACGACCCCATTGGTGTGCTGGATGTCACGATTCTGACCAACCAAGTGCTGGAACCCATTTTGGGAATTGAAGACCTCCGCCGTTCCAAACGCATTGATTTTGTGGGTGGTATCCGCGGACTCGGCGAGCTTCAAAAACGGGTGGACAGCGGCGAAATGAAAGTGGCCTTTGCCCTTTATCCCGTGAGCATGAAACAACTCATCGACATTGCCGACAGCGGAAAGATCATGCCGCCAAAAACAACCTGGTTCGAACCGAAGCTGCGTTCCGGACTTGTTGTTCACGAATTGGATTAAACCCTAAAGCAAGAAAAATATGGAAACGAAAGAGAAAGTACTGGAAACACTGAAAAATTCGGACAAACCACTTAAAGGCGGTGAAATTGCCGAAATCAGCGGCATCGAGAAAAAGGCCGTTGACAAAGCCATCAAGCAGTTGAAAACCGAAGGACTCATCGAATCGCCCAGGCGCTGCTTTTATGCCGCAAGGTAAGTTGCTGTGAATGAAATTCCAACTGAAGCGAATCCGGAGAGGGTTCGCTTTTTTTATACAGTTTGGTTCGTGGCCCCTCCTCCTTCCCTGCTCCCGTCAAAAATGGCTTGGCTTTACTACCACAAATAGTAAAGTGCTTTAAAGTATGTATTGCTGATATGATTGTTTTCCGGAAGGCGTTCTTTGATGCTATCCAGTTTGGACTTTTCCCTGCGAAAAGAACAATTTTTAGCGCACAATGAAATTAAACCGTTACTACATTCTGTCCGGCACCTGAATCCCCAGCAAGCCCATGGACGAGCGGATGACAGTGCCCACAAAGGCCGAAAGTCCCAGACGGAAGTTACGCTTTTGTGTGTCGGGCTCTTTTGCGATGGGTAATTCGTGGTAGAACTGGTTAAACTCCCTGGCCAGTTCGTACACGAAGTTGGCGATCATGGCCGGGCTCATGTTTTCGGCTGCCTGCAGGAGGATTTGCGGAAACTCGTGCAACAGCCTGAGCAGGTCCTTTTCTTTTGGCTCCGTACTGAAAGCGGTTTTATCAACTTCCCGGATTTCGATGCCGGCAGCCGCAGCCTTTCGCAAAACCGATTTTATCCTGGCATGGGTGTACTGGATGAAGGGCCCCGTGTGTCCGTTAAAGTCGATGGACTCCTCGGGGTTAAATGTCATGTTCTTTTTGGGATCAACTTTCAGAATAAAATACTTCAATGCGCCCTGGCTTAAAATGTGGTACAGCTGCTTTGATTCCTCCGGCGAGAAATCGTCGAACTTACCCAGCTCTTCTGTAGTTTTTCTGGCCGTTTCAAACATCTCGTCCATCAGATCATCGGCATCCACCACCGTGCCTTCGCGCGATTTCATTCTCCCGTGGGGCAGCTCAACCATGCCGTAGCTGAGGTGGCGGATGTTTTCGGCCCAGAGGCGGCCTGTTTTTTTCAGGACCAGTTTCAGCACATCAAAGTGGTAGTTCTGCTCGTTGCCTACCACGTAAACCAGTTCCGAAGGGTGGTAATCGTCGTAACGCAGCTGGGCTGTCCCCAGGTCCTGTGTCATGTAAACCGAAGTGCCGTCGGCCCGCAGCAGCAGCTTTTCATCCAGGCCTTCGTCCGACAGGTCGCACCAGACCGAGCCGTCTTCCTTTTTGAAAAACACCCCCTTTTCCAGTCCTTCCTCAACAATTGCCTTACCCAGCAGGTAGGTGTCCGACTCGTAGTAGGTTTTATCAAATTCGATGCCCATACGCTTGTAGGTGACATCAAAGCCGTCGTACACCCAGCCGTTCATGTCGGCCCACAGTTTGCGTACATTTTCGTCGCCCTCTTCCCAGCCCCTGAGCATTTGTTTGGCTTCCAGCAACAGCGGAGCTTGCTGTGCGGCTTCTTCCTTACTTAAACCTTGCTGAATAAGTGTTTCGATTTCCTTTTTGTACTCTTTGTCGAACTTCACGTAAAAATCACCCACCAGCTTGTCGCCTTTCATCCCTGCTTTTTCGGGCGTTTTGCCTTCGCCCCACTTTTGCCAGGCCAGCATCGACTTGCAAATGTGAATACCCCGGTCGTTCACCAGATTGACCTTCACTACTTTTCTTCCTGCTGACTTCAGTATTTCCGAAACCGACCATCCCAGCAAAATGTTTCGTACATGCCCAAGATGCAAGGGCTTGTTGGTGTTGGGCGATGAAAACTCAACCACGACAGGGTCGGAATCTCCCGGTTCTGAAAAACCAAAATGTGCCTGCCCGGCTGCCGTTTCAAAAAAATCAAGCCAATACGCATCAGCAATTACCAGATTAAGAAACCCCTTGATGACGTTGAACGCTTCCACTTCCACGAGGTGCTCAACAAGAAAGTCCCCCAGCTCTTCTGCGGTTTGTTCAGGGCTTTTGTGCGACAGTCGCAACAGTGGAAAAACCACAACCGTAAAATCGCCTTCAAATTCGGGACGCGTTTTTTGAACCTGCACAAGCTCGTTGGCAACTTCTCTTCCGTAAAGTTTTGCCGTGGCACGGACAATGGTTTGGGTCAGCAGTTTTTCAATCATGATGTTTCGGTTAGGTGGGCAAAAGTACAAAAACTGGCTCACCGGTTCACGTCTGAACAGAATTTGAAAGCCTTTGCAACATTGCCTGTTTGCTTTCCTCCAAATCAAATTCTTATTAACAAAATAACATCGTCAAACCGTTAAAAAAATTACATTTGCAGGTCAAATTGCAACAAGTAAATAAACATTAAATAATTTATCTGAAATGAAGAAGAATGTAATTATTATCGGCGCTGCCGGAAGGGACTTCCACAATTTCAACACCTATTTCCGTGGAAACGAAGATTACAATGTGGTGGCCTTTACTGCTGCACAGATTCCTGACATCGACGGCAGAAAATATCCTGCCGCACTTGCCGGCGATTTGTATCCCGACGGCATTCCTATTTACGACCAGGCTGACCTGGTAAGACTCATCAGAGACCTGAATGTTGACGACTGTGTTTTTTCGTACAGCGATGTTCCTTACGAAAGGGTCATGGGGGTGAGTGCCATCGTCAATGCTGCGGGTGCCAATTTTGTGTTACTGGGCCCCGGCGACACCATGGTCAAAAGTACCAAGCCCGTCATCGCTGTAGGTGCAGTGCGGACCGGCTGCGGAAAAAGCCAGACTTCCCGCAAGGTCATTGAATTGCTGATGGCCAAAGGCCTGAAGGTGATTGCCGTTCGCCATCCCATGCCTTACGGCGATTTGGTAAAACAAAAAGTACAGCGCTTTGCCACCATCGAAGACCTGGCCAGGCACGAATGTACCATCGAGGAAATGGAAGAGTACGAACCCCACGTGGTACGCGGGAACGTTATCTACGCCGGTGTGGACTACGAGGCCATCCTGCGTGCTGCCGAGCAGGATCCGGACGGTTGTGACGTGATTTTGTGGGATGGCGGAAACAACGATTTCCCCTTCTTCAAACCCGACCTGAACATCACCGTTGTTGACCCACACCGCCCGGGACACGAACTGTCCTACTACCCCGGTGAAGTTACCTTGCGAATGGCTGACGTCGCCATCATCAACAAAATGGATACGGCCTATCCGGAAGACATCCAGGAGGTACGCGAAAACATCGCGGCCGTTGCACCTGACGCCATAGTTGTGGATGCGGCTTCCCCCATCAAGGTTGACGACCCCTCTGTCATCAAAGGAAAGCGTGTTTTGGTAGTGGAAGACGGCCCGACCCTCACCCACGGCGAAATGCAGTTGGGAGCCGGAACCGTTGCCGCCATGAAATACGGCGCTTCCGAATTGGTTGACCCGCGTCCCTACACGGTTGGCAAATTGTCGGAAACTTTTGAAATTTACCCCAACATCGGCACCCTGCTGCCGGCCATGGGTTACAGCGAACAACAGCTCAAAGACCTGGAAACCACCATCAACAACACCGATTGCGATGCTGTGGTCATCGGCACACCCATCGACCTGAACAGGATTGTAAAGATCAACAAACCCAACACCCGGGTTTACTACGATTTGCAGGAAATCGGCCATCCGACTTTGGAAGGCATCCTCAACGATTTTGTGCAAGAGCAGGGACTGGCTTAAGGCTCCCTTACACCTTCACAACCGCAAAAAAAAGTCTCTCCGTCAGCGAGAGGCTTTTTTTATCGGATGCAATTTTGACCGGAGCGAAATTTGGGGAGGCTTAC
>JAJRWG010000186.1 GCA_024276895.1 Bacteroidota bacterium | reverse complement strand
TTATCTGGGTGAACTGACGGAAGCCCCGTCACGAATTCAGAAATGGTTGAAAATGACCAAGGGACTGATGGGGAAAATGCTGGAGGTGGACTACTACCACTTTGCCATCGACCCTGACAGCGGCGAATTCACAGACGATAACGTCAGTATGTCGGTCAAAGCCACCGGCAAAGCGCTGGATGCTGCCGGTCTCAAAGCTTCCGACATCGAATTCATCGCTTATGGCTGCCCACACCAGGACCAGATGCCCACTGCTTCGGTACGCATCCAGGCGGAGCTGGGCATCGACCGCTGCGCCGAAGTTTCCATCCACGCCAACTGCACTTCGGCCTACAAAGCCCTGCTGCTGGCCCACGACCTGCTGCGCAACGGCCGCTACAAAACGGCGCTGGTGCTTTCGTCCAATATGTCTTCATCCGAACTGCGGGCGAGCTACTACAACCAGGCCCTCATCAAAAAAGAAGAAGTGCTGCTGCGCTACTTCCTCAGCGATGGTGCCGGAGCCGTGGTGCTGCAAGCCACCGATCACGACAAGGGATTGATGGTGGAACACACCTACATGGAATCCGCCGGAGGCAACAAACCCGCGGCCATGTTCAACAAAAGGCCGGCTTACTGGATGAATCCCAAAGAAGAATACGAAAAAGGCTACCATCACCTGGCCCAGTTGTTCAACGACCAGCTTCAAAAGCATTTTAACGAAGACGGGGGATCGGTCTTCTACCACGGTTTACAACGGATGATGCTAAAGCACCCATTTGACCCTGAAGCTGTGCGTTTTTTTCAGGTGAATTTCCCGTCCAAACACATTGCCGAACTGGTGATGGAAGAATGCGAAAGCCTGGGTATCGGCGGGGACAAACTCTACACCAAAATGAGCAGCATGGGTTACATCGGTCCGCCCATGGCTTTTGTGAGCATTGACCGGATGCTGCGCGAGGAGGAACTGCACTCCGGTGATCTCATCCTCAGCTTTGTGACCGAGGTCAGCAAATTCATGCAGGCCGGATTTGTACTTAAATACGTTTGAACGGGATGGATGCCACTTTCAGAACCGGAATTGTCGGCTGCGGGAAAATGGGCACCGATCTGTTCGACTGGTTGTGCGGTTTTCCTTTTGATGTGGTGCTGGTGTGCAAAAGCCGGGAAGCGTCGGAAGAAGCTGAAAAGGCTTTCCTTAAAAAACTCAAGCGCGCGTTAAAGTACAAGCTGCTTGACAAAAACACTTTTGAATTCCGGATCAATCACACCCTCGTCACTACCGACCCGGAGCCGCTGGCCACCTGCGACCTGGTGATCGAAAGCATCACCGAAAATCTCGGACTCAAAAAGGCCCTGTTTCAAAAGCTGGACAAGCTGCTTCCTTCCGATCGCCTGCTGACCAGCAACTCTTCCTCCCTCCCACCCGATGCATTGTTTGAAGGTTTAACCAAGCAATCCCGTTGTTTGGGACTGCATTTTTTCTTTCCGGCGGCCATGAAGAACCTGGTGGAGATCAATGTGGGGAGTGAAACCTCCGGTTCGGCAGTTTCCCGGGTGCGGGAGTTTCTGAAAACCGTTAATAAATTCCACCTGGTCCTGAAGCATCCCAACCATTTCCTGTTCAACCGCATTTTCCTGAAGATGCAGGCAGAATGCGCGCTACTGGTGGCCGAAGGCAGCATCACCGTGCAGCAAATCGACAGCCTGGTCAGGGAACGGCTTTTCCCCATCGGGGTTTTTGAATTTTTCGATCACGTGGGCAACGACGTGATGCTGCAATCGGTGAATAATTACAGACTTTACGAGGACGACCCGGCATTCTTTGACGCCCTCATCACTTTGCTGGAGGAGCAGATCGTACAGGGCCGAACAGGCAGGAAAGCAAGGGCCGGCTTTTACGATTATCCCGTCAGGAAGCTTCCGGAAACCGGTACTGCTTCCGTTGACGAGGCACTTTACCGGCAGATCATCAACCGCTACCTTGACGGTGTGTTTGCCGCCCTCAGGCAAAGCGGATGCTCACGCGAGGAAATGGAGCACATTGTTTCGGAATACATGGACACGGAAGTGAGTCCGTTTGAGCTGGCGGAGAAGGTTGGATATTTTCCCGGATAATCCCGGATTCGTTAGTAAATCATGAAATAAGAATCCACACAGGTAAAACACCTGCTTTTTTGTCTTGCGATAAAGAACTCTTCGTAACGATCTTTTCGTAGCGCAACTTTGTTGAAAATTCCTTTTCTTTGCTATTCCAAATTGATAAAGTGAAAAATGGGAAACAAAGTCCTCATTACCGGCATGAACATCGTTTCTGCACTGGGTCTGAACCTGGAAGAAAACTGGGCCAATCTGGTGGCCGGTAAAAGCGGGGTGAAACGCATCACTTTGTTTGATCCTTCGGGACTGGAAACCCAAATTGCCGCCCAGGTGCCCGATACCTTTGAAGACTACGCTTCCACACGCATCAAAAAGCGCCAGGCCGCACAAATGACACGGGTAACCCGCATGTGTTTTGCCTGTACCAAAGATGCCGTAGAGCAGGCCGGCATCGACTTTGAAGGTTTTGACAGAAGCAGGGTGGCCGTCATTCTCGGCGTGGTGCATGCGGGCAATAAAAGCGTGGAGGGCAGCACCATCGACCGCAACAGCATCCTCAAAGGCATGAACAATGCCATGCCGGCCTGGATTTCGATGCACTACGGCATCACCGGCCCCAGCTACACCGTGGCAACGGCCTGCTCCTCGTCGGCTTATGCCATCGGGATGGGCTACGACATCATCAAAAGCGGCCGTGCCGACCTGGTGATCACAGGCGGTGCCGACTCTACCATCAATCCTGAAGAAATCGCCGGGTTTAACCAGATTTTCGCCCTCTCCACCCGCAATGACGACCCCGCCGGGGCCAGCAGGCCGTTTTCCGAAGACCGCGACGGCTTTGTCATCGGTGAGGGGGCCGGCATCATGATCCTGGAGTCGGAAGCCTCGGCCCGCAGGCGGAAAGCCACCATCTACGGCGAACTGGCAGGCTACGCACTGACCAGCGAAGGTTACAACATCATGGCGCCCAAAAAAGGAGGGGTTGGCATGGCCGAAACCATGGAAAAGGCTCTTGCAGATGCCGGTGTTGACAAATCGGATGTGGGCTACATCAGCGCCCACGGCACAAGCACCACCCTTAATGACCTGTACGAAACCAGGGCCATCCGGCAGGTCTTCGGCGAACGGGCGAAGGAAATGCCCATATCTTCCCAGAAATCCATGCTGGGACACACCATCGGCGCTGCCGGTGCCATCGAAGGCATCACTACTGTGCTGAGCCTCCACAACGGCATTTTAACCCCCACCATCAACCTGGATAATCCCGATCCTGATCTGGAACTCGACTACGTCCCCAATCATAGCCGGCAGCAAGCCGTCCGCGTCGGAATCTCCAACTCCTTCGCCTTCGGCGGACACAACGCCACACTGGTTTTCAGGAAGGAGGGGTAGTAATTTGTACCTGTCAGTAAATGAGTTGAGAGTTGAGAAATATCTAAATTCTGGACGCACTCAACAAAACAATCAGTAATACAAGGGGATGAAAAGCTGGGATTTAGCTGCCTGCAGCTTTGCCGCATCGTTTGCAAAGCCTGTCTGCAAGGCTGTTTTGTGAAATGCTACCGGAAGGGCTTCCGGGATTTTTTATTTGCTTTCTTTTCTGACAAAGGAATTCATGTCAAAAACAAGTGTGAGGTAATTGGGTGAGCCGTTGAGGCCGTGTGTGGAGCGGGAATAATTGATCTTAAATTTATAAATCCTGATTCCGAACCCCCAGCTAAAACCGACCATTCCCGTTTTTTCAGCAATCTTTAGTTCCTGACGACGACGGTAGTTGTAGCCTCCCCGTAGAATGAAATTTTTGCCAATGTACAATTCGGCACTGACGATGAGGTGGCGCATAAACTGGTCGCCGAATTTTGCAAATCCCGATTTGTATTGCGGCTGTCCCGTAATGGGGTCAATACCCCCTGAAGGATTAGCCGGGTCCTCATACGTCAGATCCCATTTTTCAATGTGGTCGTAAATAAGCATGAAACGGAAGGGCACATGGTCTAATCTTTTGGAAATAACGTATTGCAGGTTAAAAGGCAAGGGTGCACGTACGCCGGGTGTGTAAGTCGTCAGCTGCAACCCCAGGTTTTGCATCACCAGCGACATTTCCCATCCGCTTTTGCTTTTGTAAGTACCGGCCACATCAACGGCAAATCCGAATGAAGTGTAGGACTCATAAAAAGAATAGATCAGCTTTGCGGTTGCTCCTATTGAAAATGATGAGTCCAACTGCCGCCCCCAGCCAACACTCAGCGCAAAATCGGAAGCACCAAAAGTACCGTTGAGGTTACCGGTTTCATCGGCATAGTCGAATTGTCCGTAATCCATGAATTGCAAGGTAGCCATAAAGCTACCTGCTTTTTCGAAGGTATTGGCATACTGGATGCTCCCGAAATTCAGCCCTGCAAACGAGTTCACGTAGTTGAATCCGATCATGTTGTCCATGCCGGGATTGATCAGCGACGGATTGACGAATCCGATATTAATGTCGTTGTCGTCAATGACGGCCACATTGCCGCCAAGTCCGGATATCCGTGCCGAAACCGGGTGTTCAAGAAACGAATAGGCATAACGGCCACCAATCTGGGACTTCAATGTAACCGAAAACAGAATAAATATTACTGAGAGAAGAAGGTACTTTTTTTTCACACTAAACGGCTTAAGTTTCCCTCAATAACGTTTGGAAAGGCGTTTTATTATTTACTGTTTAATTTTCCTTACAGAACCGCTGCCGGAGATCCGCGATTTAACTTTGGGCTTACCCATGTAGTTCACGTCGCCGCTGCCTCTTACAGTCACTTCCAGGATGTCCTGTGCTTCAACGTTCGCATTTCCCGATCCGTTGATGGTGATTTTAGCCTTGCCTGCTTTCAGCCCCATCCCCTTAAAGTTTCCGGAACCGTTTATCTGAATAATCACTTTCGCACTTGTCCCTGACAGATACGCTTCGCCGGAACCGTTCAGCATAATGTCGATCCGGCTTGTTTTCACAGGCATTGACAAAGTACCTGAACCGTTAATCTTTAGTCTGAGCCTGTCGGTTTGTAATGTGTCAAGTACCTTAACATCGCCCGAACCGTCGATAACCAGAGACTGTAAAACATTAGCAGTAACCCTGATCTGAATATCCCCGTTATCAACAAGCACACAGGGTTTTGCCTTGATTTTCAACAGTCTGCCTTCCACCGTTGTTTTCAAGGCTTTAAATACTGACTCCGGGGCTGTCACTTCGATGAAGGGTTCCCCACCCAAACTGACAGCAACCTCAGCTGGAATATTCACTTCCAGTTGGTCGAAATCC
>JAJRWG010000185.1 GCA_024276895.1 Bacteroidota bacterium | reverse complement strand
TTTTTTTTTGCATTTTCTTCCGTCTTTTTTGGTTAAATAAAAATCAGTTATTAGCTTTGCAGTAAGCGTTCTTTGTCAGATCTGGCACTATGGAAAAACTGAAAATAAATGATCAATAAATATTATCTGTATGAAAAAGCTTACATTTTTTACTCTGCTAAGCCTGCTGTTTAGCTCAGTACTCCTGAATGCTCAAACCAGTTTATGGAGCGAGGATTTTGACAACAACACCCAGTACACGGTTACCCTGGGTGGCGAGGGAAACGATGGCCCCAACGATTATTTTCAAAGAACCGACGGATCAAACATCGGTATTACTTACACCGGTAAAACGGGAGCGAATTTTTTTGCCGGACAGGATATTGATGACGGCGGCTGGCCGGGAAGTGCGAGCCCTTCGCAGCTTACATGGGCCAGCTTTAGCATCAGTAGCTACACCAACCTGGAGTTCAAAGGTTATTTTGCTTCGGCTGCCACAAACAAAATTGACAACAACGACTACCTGCATGTTGAGTTCAGAATTGACGGCGGCACCTGGACAAACCTGATCTGGTTTGAAAATGACGGTGCTACTTACAATACTTATTTCCTGGAAGACACCGATTTTGACGGTACAGGCGACGGCACCCAACTTACGAGCACTTTCGCGCAGTTTACAAAAAGCATAACCGGAACGGGTTCCACCCTTGAATTGCGGTTTACGGCGGCGGTTAATGCCGGGGGCGAAGACTTTGCCATTGATTATTTTGAAGTAACCGGCATTGCTCCGGGAGGTGTGAACAACCCGTCCAACCTCACAGCGGTTACAGCCGATACCGGCCAGATAGATTTGAGCTGGTCGCAAAACGCAGCCGGCGACGATGTGATGCTCGCCTACACTGCCGACGGTATTTTCGGTACACCGGTTGACGGCACCACCTACGAAGCAGGCGACACCATCCCCGGTGGCGGCGAGGTCATTTACAACGGCTCTGACACTTCTTACAGCCACACGGGTCTCACGGCCGACACGCGCTATTTTTACAAAGCCTGGTCGGTGGATGCAACACCCAACTACTCCAGCGGCACGACGGCCGATACCACAACTTTGGCCGCCGAACCCACTGCCGACCCTACGGCATTTACGGCAAGCACCAACAGTGCTTCGGAAATTACCCTCGACTGGACGGATGCCGTTCCGGCCTCGGAAAGCTACCTGGTGAAAGGAAGCAGCCTTAGCTACGCCGATATTGTTGATCCCGTTGACGGTGTGCAGGAAGACGACAGCGCACTGGTACACAATGTGCCTGCAGCCACCCAGACAACGCAATTCACGGGTCTGGCACCCAACACCACCTATTATTTTCAAATCTATCCCTACAACGGCGACAACGGCTCGGTGAATTTCAAGACCGACAACCCGCAACAGGCCAGCTCAACCACTGACAACGCCAATACGGATTTGATCATTTCCGAAGTGGCTGACCCGGGCGACAACTACCAGTCGCGCTTTGTTGAGTTGTACAACCTGGGCATAACAACCATCGATTTCGGAACCGACATCTGGTACCTGGTCAAGCAATCGAACGGCAGCAGTTACAGCCGGGTACAATTGGCCGACAGTGTGGTTTCAGGCGGCGTTTACGTTGTGGCGTATTCCGATGCTAACTTTAATTCCTCGTATGGCTTTTATCCCGACCTGGCAAGTGGAATTATTTCCGGAAATGGTGATGACGGTTACTTCCTTTATTATGGCGGAGACGAAACATCCGGTACCCTGATTGATGCTTACGGTGTGATGGACCAGGACGGCTCGGGGGAAGACTGGGAATACCTTGACGCCAAGGCTGTCCGCCTGCGTTCCGTCACGGCGCCCAACACCACATGGACGGCCGCCGAATGGGACATCCCCGCCTCGGCAAATGTGGATGACATGACCCCGGCGGAGTGCAGGGAAGACGTAACCTGGCAGGGCACCACCGACACCGACTGGAACACCAAAGGCAACAACTGGAGCGGTACCAATGGTTACATCCCCGATGCATCTTTCAATGTAACCGTTCCTTCATCCCTTAATGAGCCTGTTGTTTCGGCTGAATCGGCCTGCAACGACCTGACCCTGCAGTCCGGTACGGGACTTTCCGTGTCGGTTAATACTTCTTTAACGGCCTACGGCGACCTGGATGTGGCTTTTTCAAAGGCCTCGCGGGCCGCTGCAAACTTCACCATTCAGTCCGATGCCACGGGCAACGGTTCTTTTATCGGAAAAGGGATGATGTTTGGCGATGTAACGGTGGAACGATACATTGCTGCTTACAGCAATGCCAACGACGGGTGGCATGAGATCGCTTCACCCATCGATATGATGACCATCGCAGGTTCCGACTTTGAACCCGGAACCAATGACGACCTTTACGAATGGATTGAACAAACCGAAACCTGGCACAACTACAAATCGCCTGGCTCGTTTACCGAGTTTTACGGAGGACAAGGCTACCTGGTGGCTTATCAAACCACGGCAACCAAACAGTTTACCGGTGAGTTGACCAACTTGGATTTTGATTTTACCAACCTGCCTTACACCCCGTCGAAGGGCGACGGCTGGAACCTGATGGGGAATCCTTACCCCTCGGCCATCCTCTGGGATGCGACCTCGCCCGACTGGGCTTTGGTCAACATCGGGGGTGTGGCACAGGTTTGGGACGAAGCCGCAGGGAATTACAGCCTGATCAACAACGGCGATGCAATTCCTTCCACCAACGGCTTTTTCGTCCAGGCTGCCGATGCCACGAATTCCATGACTATTCCCGCATCGGCGCGTGTGCATCACACCCAAAACAATTACAAAAGCAGCAGTGACGCCGAAAAGAGCGAAGTCCTGCTCATTAAAGTAACCAACGACGAAAACACTTTTTACGACCTGAGCCGGGTGGGTTTCAAAGCGGAAGCCACCGAAGCCTGGGACATGGCATTTGATGCCCGCAAGCTTTCGGGTGCTGCTACCGCCCCGAAGATCTGGACCGTAAGCAATGGCGAAAAATTTGCCCAAAACTACCTGCCTTATGTTTACGAAACCTTCGCCCTTCCGCTTCACTTCAAGGCGGGAACCAACACTATCCATCACCTGACATTCAGCGGTCTGGAGAACTTTTCCCCCAACAGCGAGATTTATCTCGAAGATACTTTCCTGCAAACGATCATCGATTTACGCGAGCAGCAGCTGTATGATTTTACGGCTTCTGTTTCCGATGCCGAAAGCCGTTTTATCCTTCATTTTTACGGTGTAACCACCATTGGCGAAAAGCCTGCCGGAAACACGACAACCGTTTTCGCAAACCAAAACACCGTTTACATCAAGTTCGATCAAATCCCCAAAAGTACGACGCGAGTTGAAGTATTTAATGTAACGGGACAACTGGTTTACACCACCTTCCTGGAGCCTGCCACATTAAGCAGTTTCAGCCTTTATCAAAAAACAGGGATATACATCGTGCGCCTGCAAACCGAAAACGGCAGCGTGGTTCAAAAAGTGATGATTCGTTAAACCAATGTTAAATCTTCAGAAAATGAAAAAAGTGAAAATCATAATAACAGGAATATTTATACTTTTGCTCTCATCGGGAATCATTGCACAGGGAGGTCCTCCTCCCCCTCCCGGTGGTGGTCACGGCGACCCTGGTGATAATCCCCCTGCCGGGGCTGCACTGGGCGGAGGCGTCTTCGTTTTACTCGGACTTGGCGCCGTTTTTGGCGGAAAAAAGGTTTACGATTTGGTAAAACATCGAAAAGAAGACTAAGCTGTGCACTGGTTCAGAAGGATGCAACACCTCAGAAATTAGAACATTATTAATATACAGATTTAGATGAAAAACAAATCGTATCAGGCACGGGTACTCGTTTTACTCGGCATTGCTTTTGTCCCCTTGTGGCTATTGGGGCAAATCCCTGCCGGATATTACGATGCGGCCAACGGTCTCTCGGGACAAGCATTGAAAACGGCGCTGCACGGTATTATCGACAACCACACGGAATTAACCTATACCGAAGTAGTAAACGCCCTGAAAGTGACGGATGAAGACCCCAACAATGCCGACAATGTGATCTGTTTTTACACGGGTTGGTCCTATGCCAAGTCCAACTTTGGCGGTGGTGTCAGTCAGTGGAACAGGGAACACACCTGGTCGAAATCGCACGGCAACTTCGGCACTGTACCTCCCGAAGGTACCGACCTTCATCACCTGAAACCCACCGATGTTACCGTCAACTCGCAAAAGGGAAACAAGGATTTCGACAACGGTGGAACTCTTTACATCGACGGCGACGGCCCGACGGGCTGTTACTACACCGACTCCACCTGGGAGCCGAGGGACGCGGTGAAAGGTGACGTGGCACGCATCATTTTTTACATGGAAGTGCGCTACGAAGGCGATACCGGAGAACTCAATCTGGAGATGGTTGACTACGTGAACTCGGCACCCAACGGAGAGCCTTTCTACGGGAAGAAAAGCACCTTGTTGCTTTGGCATCAGAACGATACTGTTGATGATTTCGAGCGGAACCGCAACAATATTATTTACAGCAATTACCAGGGAAACCGCAACCCTTTCATCGACCATCCCGAATACGCATCTCTTATTTGGGGAGGAGTAAAGCCCGAGCCCACCAACCATACGGCAAATTTTGAAAACAAACGGGCCCTGGAACTGAACTGGACAGATGCATCAGGCCCCGACCTGCCGGACGGCTACCTGATAAAGGCCAGCACGGTTTCGTTCAACGACATTCAGCAACCCACCGACGGTGTTCCCGAGCAGGACAGCCTGCTGGTGAAAAATGTGAGTTACGGCGTGCAAACCTGTACTTTCAATTATTTGAATCCGGCGACGACCTATTATTTTAAAATTTTCGCTTACTCCAACAGCGGAAGCAATATCGACTACAAACTGGATGGAACAATTATGCAAAGCAGTGCGACAAGCGCCCCTTAAACTAATGAATGATTCGATTTACAACTATTAAAGTTTTTTGTCATGAAAAAGTTTTTACTATTTATGTTTGCGGGATTGCTCTTATCGCTGACATCTGCTGCACAGGTACTTCCGGATAACTGGACAGGAGACACCGGAGTTGACACCTATCAGGAAAGCACCAATATTCATGGTGGTACTTATTCTTGTAAAGTTGATGTAAATACAGGAAATCAGGCATCAACAGATATGCGTCACGATGAAGTGAGCGTTACAGCAGGTGATTCTTACACCTATTCTTTTTGGGTATGGACAAGTGCAAATGTTAAAGTCAGGGTCGTGCTCGAATGGAATGGTGCAGGTATTACTTACGGAGGATACAGCAATGCAGGTACAAGTGGCTTTGAACAAGTTGTTGCAACCGGTACCGTCCCGACAGGGGCAATCGGCGTAAAAGTTGGTGTTCGTTTTTACGACCAAACCGGGTTTGTTGCTCCTGAAACACAGTACATTGATGATTTTTCTTTTGAATCGCCTACGGGGACGCCAATTACGCTTGCCAATGGCGGAATGGAAAACTGGCCCGGCGGTTCAACACCTGCGATCACTGTCAGCCCCGCTTCGCTGAGTGGCTTTACTTATGTTGAGGGCAGCGGCCCCTCAGGTGAACAAACCTTCACCGTCAGCGGGTCCAACCTGACCGCCGACATCCTGCTGACCGCGCCGACAGATTACGAAATTTCGGAAACTACCGGTTCGGGCTTTACCGGAACCATCACCCTGACACAATCGGGAGGTTCGGTGGGAACCACCACCATTTACACGCGTTTAAAGGCTGGCTTGCTGGCAGGCAATTACAATAACGAAGATATTACCGCCACCTCCACGGGCGCTACAACCCAAACCGTAACCTGCAGCGGTTCGGTTACCAGCAGCGGCGGCAGTTGCGCGACTGAGCTGATCATTTCGCAGGTGGTTGAAAGCGGTGTGGAAAAATACCTGGAGATCGCAAACTTTACGGGAGCCAGTGTGAGCCTGGTGGATTACGACGTGGTGATCTATTCCAACGGCAGTACAACGGTTACTTCAACCATTGATCTAACGGATGCTTCCTCCATTGCAGACCAGGATGTCTGGGTTGTTGCCAATACCTCTTCTTCTGCCTGGTCGGGCACACCGGATCAAACGAGCGGATCGCTTTCTTTCAACGGCAACGATGTCATCGCCTTGCGAAAAACCTCCTCAAACATTGATGTTTTCGGAACCATCGGTGATGCCACCTATTTTTACAATGACCAGGACGTGATCAGAAACGCTGCGGTTACTTCACCAACGACGACCTACAACTCTTCGGACTGGACCTTTACGGCTTACGCGGGTACCGATCCTGCCGACCTTGGACAGCACACCATGAACTGTAGCGGCACCGCCCCCGCTGATCCGGCGGCTTTTACTGCTACGGCGGCATCCACAACCCAGGTTGACCTTTCGTGGACACAAAACGGGAATTCGGATGCGGTGATGGTCGTTTTCAACACCACCGCGATTACGGCCACTCCTGTTGACGGAACAACCTACACGGTAGGCTCCACCTTTTCCGACGGCAGCGAGGTGATCTACAACCAAAGCGGTACCTCTTACAGCCATACTTCGCTTGTATCAAACACAACATACTACTACAAAGCCTGGTCGGTTGACGGATCGGTAAATTATTCCTCAGGGGTGATCGACAACGCCACAACGCTCAAGAACGAACCTTCGAACCATGTAACGGGTTTCACCGCCGGAACACCGACATCCACCACCATTCCATTGACCTGGAGCGACAACGACGGAACAGTGGCTGCCGACAGTTTTCTGATCAGGGCCAATATTACGGGAACGTTCACCGCTCCCACAGACGGTATTGCGGAAGCGGACGACACCGACATGTCGGATGACGTGGGACAGGTAAACGTAACGCATGGCGCACAAGCATACACCTGGACTGGCCTGAAAACAAGTACAACCTATCACTTTGCCATCTACCCTTACACCAATTCCGGTACGGACATCGACTACAAAACCGATGGAACAGTGCCCACCACGAGTGCCACAACTGCTGCGACCAATAAAAAGCTGATCATCACCGAAGTGGCTGACCCCGGCGACAATGCCAATGCCAGATTCGTTGAAATTTACAACGCGGGCACCACTACCGTTGATTTCAGCACCGATACCTGGTACCTTTCCCGGCAGGCCAACGGCAGTACCTGGAACGACGTGCAGTTGACAGGAACACTGGCGGCAGGTGCCGTGTTTGTCGTTGCTTACGGCGCCGATTTTACCAACTTCAACACCGCCTACGGTTTTGATCCCGACATGGCCAGCGGTTTTATTTCGGGCAACGGTGATGACGGTTACTACCTGTACTTTGGCAGTGACCATACAACCGGGGAATTAATTGATGCTTATGGCGTGATCGATATTGACGGCACCGGCAAAGCGTGGGAGTACACCGACAGCAAGGCGGTGCGAAAGCGCGACGTCATCGTACCGGTTACAAGCTGGGATTCGACACAATGGGTCATCACCGTGGCCAATGTGCAGGACATGACACCTTCGGCTTGTCGCGAAGATGTTACCTGGCAGGGTACTTCATCCACCGACTTCAACGAAGTGGGCACCAACTGGAACGGTACGCACGGGTTTGTGCCCGACGCCAGTTACAACGTAACCGTCCCCAATGTCACCAACAAGCCGGTTGTTACAAGGCTTTCCGTAGTGAACACCCTGACGGTGCAAAGTGCTTCATCCCTGGAAGTGAGTGCAACAGGTTCGCTGACAGTGCTGAAGTGATCGGTTACAACAATTGTAAAAGCAAAGCCCCCGGTATTTTTTACTGCCGGGGGCTTTGCTGTTTCAAATTCG
>JAJRWG010000184.1 GCA_024276895.1 Bacteroidota bacterium | reverse complement strand
CTGCAACTGCAAAAGGCTGTAAAAACGAAACTTTCGCAGGGCGAAATGGAACTATTGCTTGCCGGCATCGGCCAGAAGGCCGCCGAACTCAGGCCGGTTCCTTTTAATAAAGCCATTGATTTTAACAAGAACCTTCGGTACCTGCGCTACGCCGGGCCTCCTGTGTTGGTTGTTTTAACCATTCTTTTGATTTCTCCTGCTTTTATCACCGGTCCGGCAAAACGCATCGTGCAACACGACACATCTTTTGAAAAGCCCCTACCCTACCGTATTGTAGTTACCAATGAGACGCTTGAGGTTTTGCAACGCGATGACTTTACCCTTACCGTAAAAGCTGAGGGTGAGGAAATTCCTGCCATGGTTTTTATCAGGAGTGACGGTAATAAATACCTGATGCAGGAAACTTCACCTGGCAATTTTAAGTACAACTTTGTCGACCTGAATGAGGATCTTTTTTTCAGGCTCGAAACACATGACCTGCACACCCGAAACTACAGGATCAAAGTGCTGCCCAAACCTGTTATTTTCGGCTTCAGCATCAAGCTTGATTATCCGGCCTACCTGAACAAAAAAGACGAAACCATTGAAAGCTCCGGCGATCTGATTGTGCCTGAGGGAACGCGCCTTAACTGGCAGATATTTACACACGATACCCGGACGGTTTTGTTTAAGCTCGGCAAACAAGTACAAAAACTAAAGCCGGAAAAGGCCAATCGTTTCAGTTTTACACACCGGGCAAAAACCAATTTCTTTTATACGCTCTTGCCTGAGAACGAGTTTGTCAGCGGAATAGACTCACTGCAGTTTTCCGTTCAGGTCATCAAAGACGAGTTTCCTTTCATCAAAGTCCAGGAACTTACGGAAAATATGATGATGGGCTTCACGCATTTTAAAGGTGAAGTGAATGATGACCACGGCTTCCACTCATTACGCTTTTACTTTAAAAAGGACAGTATCGGCTCAGGTTCGTTTCAGTACAGGGAAATAAGCATCGAGCCGGATGTCAGCCGGCAGTATTTTACGTACTCCCTTCAGGCGGACAACTTCGGCTTGCAGCCGGGAGAGGGCATGAGCTACTATTTTGAAGTACGCGACAACGATGCCCCGAATGGTTTTAAGCCTGCCAAAACAGCAACTTTTTACCTGAAAATGCCTGAAGATTCCGAAATCGAAGCGTCCATTGCCAAGTCGGGTGACGAAATAAAAAACAGCCTCAAAGAATCGCTCCATGAACTGGATGACGTTGACCGGCAGTTGGAACAGGCACGACTGTCGCTTTTTGAAAAGAAAGACCTCAGTTGGCTTGACAAACAGAAAATAGCCGACCTGATCAAAAAGGAAGAATCCATCAGAAATAAAATCGACGAACTGAAAAAACTGAACGAGGAAATCAATCAACTGGAAGAAAAAATAAGGGAAAAAGCCGATCCGGAATTGTTGGAGAAAATGCGCCAACTGGAAGAAATGTTTGCCAACCTGATGGATGAAGAAATGCAGAAGCAGCTTGAGGAACTGCAAAAGGAGCTGGATAAAATGAATAAGGATGCACTTCAGGATTTCCTTGAGGAGATGAAAAAAAGAAACGAAGAGCTGCGTACTAACCTGGAACAGAACCTGGAAATGTTCAAGGAGATGGAGTACGAAAAAATAATGCAGGACGTCATCGACCAACTGAAAAAACTGGCTGAGCAACAGGAAAAACTGGCGGAGAAAACAGCCCAAAAGGAAATGAACAGGGAACAAGCTAAAGACAAGCAGGAGGAAGTAAACGAGTCCTTCGACCAGATCGCCGAAAAACTTGAAAAGGCTGATGAGCTGAACCAGGAACTGGAGAACCCTTTTAATGTAAAAAATGATCCGGAAGCCCAACAGGACATTCGGTCCGAACTCAACCAGGCTACTGACAAATTGAAAAGCGGAAAGCAGAAAAAAGCATCGCAAAATCAAAAAAACGCTGCCTCTAAAATGCAGAACATGGCTTCCAACCTGAGCGCCATGCTGCAGAGTGCACAAATGCAACGACTGGCCGAAGATGCGCGACTGGTTAAAAACATGCTTGACAACCTGCTCGACCTGAGCTTTAATCAGGAGAAGCTTTTAGCTGAAATTGGCGAGACGTCACAAAACGATCCCAGGTATGTGGAATTGGCCGCATCACTTAAGGACTTAAAAGACGATTTTAAAATTGTACACGACTCGCTTATTGCCATGAGCAAGCGACAACCTGCCATCAAGTCGTACATCACCAAAGAATCTGCTAAAGTCAACCGGTACATGGGATCAGCAATTGGCATGATGCAGGATCGCAAAAAAGGGCCGGCGCTTGGTCAGCAGCAGTATGCCATGACCGCCATGAACAACCTGGCGCTGATGCTTGCCGAATCGCTTGACCAAATGAAACAAAGCATGCAGATGCAAAGCCAGAAATCAGGCAGGGGAGAGTGTGACAATCCCGGGCCGGGATCTTCACCTTCAATGAAGGAAATGATTCGCATGCAGCAACAGATGAACAGCATGATGCAGGGGAAGGCTAAAAAGGAAGGCCTCAGCGGTAAGGACGGATTGAACAGCCAGAGCAAAGAACTGGCGCGCATGGCTGCCATGCAAGGCGAGATACGAAGACGGCTTCAGCAGTACATTGAAGAACTCGAAAGAAACGGTGAAAGCGCATCCGCTCTGAGCAAACTTTCCGAGGAAATGAAAAAATCAGAAGAAGAAATAGTTCACAGAAAAATTACGCAACAAACCCTCGAACGCCAAAAGCAATTGGAAGTCAGGCTGCTTAAATCGGAACGCGCCCAACAGGAACGCGAAAAACAAAAAAAACGTGAATCAGAGGAAGGAAAAAACATCAAAAGAAGTAACCAAAATGTGCTTAAGCAGTATAACGAGGAAAAAGTAAATCAGGACGAAATTTTAATATTACCCTCTATTGAAATGTCCCCCTATTACAGAGCATTATTAAACAAATATTTATACAAGCTGGAAAGAGAAAATGGTAGACAATAACCAATCGTTAACGATTCAGTTAAAACCAGGTTCAATTAGGGATATCGAACGTTTTGCTGATATGGTGTGTGATCAGTTGTTTATTAACGATACCTATTACGGTACAATATTAATGGCTTTGACTGAAACATTCAGCTTGCTGTTGGAGCACCAGGATTCGGAATCGTTTAAAATCGAATATAATACAGATTATCAGAGCTTAAATATAAAAATATACCCGGTTAGTGGTAAGATTTATGAACAGTTTGCCCAACACGCAAAAACCATCGAACTTAAAGATAGCCAGGGATTTAAAGAGATATTTCTGATCAAATCGTTGGTTGACGGCGTAAACCTGGAAGGTGGAGACGTTGTTCTGCTGAGTTTCGACATCAGCGCCATGCATGACGAGGTTTATGAAAAAAGGAAAGCTCAGCTCAAGGATTATTTTAATGTCAACACGGAGATAAAAATAAAGAACACCGATGATCAGCTTTAGTATGCTGGTCGATTTTCAACCAGACCATCCTGAAGAAATAAAAAGCTGGCTGAAACGAACAATAGAATCCGAAGGAAAGATCAGCGGAGACATTCAATATGTTTTCTGTGATGACAATTATATGCTGGAGATCAATAAAAAATTCCTTCGTCACGACACACTTACCGACATTATCACATTTCCAACTTCCGTAGTTCGGAACGTTATTTCCGGTGAAATATTCATCAGCACGGAAAGAGTAAAGCAAAATGCGAATGACTTAAAACTGTCTTTTGAGCAAGAGATGAAGAGAGTGATTGTTCATGGCGTACTTCATTTAATCGGCTATCAGGACAGCACTACCTCCCAGAAACAGCAAATGCGTGCAAAAGAGGATTATTATTTACATTTGCTGCCGTAATGAAATCCTGATTGTTCCACGTGAAACAACTTAAAAATGTTTGACCCATACGATGTAATCGTTGTTGGTGCAGGCCATGCCGGATCGGAAGCAGCCGCAGCCGCTGCAAAACTCGGTTCAAAGGTGATGTTGGTTACCTTAAACATGAACGCCATTGCACAAATGTCGTGCAACCCGGCCATGGGTGGCATTGCAAAAGGGCAAATCATTCGTGAGATTGACGCATTGGGAGGCTATTCCGGTTTGGTTACGGACAAAACGATGATCCAGTTCCGGATGCTTAACAAATCAAAAGGGCCTGCCATGTGGAGCCCCAGGGCACAAAGTGACCGCATGCGTTTTTCTGAGGCCTGGCGCAACTATCTGGAACAAATTCCAAATCTCGATTTCTGGCAGGACATGGTTGTGGGCCTGCTGATAAAGAACAACCGGATTGCAGGAGTTCGCACGGCCATGGGGCAGCAAATCGAAGCAAAGGCAGTCATCCTCACAAACGGCACATTTTTAAACGGAAAAATTCACATCGGAAAAAAACAGTTTGGCGGTGGACGAATGGGCGATCCGGCGGCAAATGGAATAACGGAACAATTGGTAAAACTAGGCTTTGATGCCGATAGGATGAAGACAGGTACACCGGTCAGGGTGGATGGACGAACCATCGACTTCAGTAAAATGGAAGAGCAAAAAGGGGACGAAGTTCCGGGGAATTTTTCCTTTTTGAAAAAGCACAAACTCACCCGCCAACGCAGTTGCTGGATTACATACACCTCCCCCGTCGTACACAATATTTTAAAAACCGGATTTAAAGATTCACCCATGTTTGCCGGAAGAATTGAGGGTGTCGGCCCGCGTTACTGCCCTTCAATCGAAGACAAAATTGAACGTTTTTCAGATCGCGACCGCCATCAGTTGTTTGTTGAACCGGAGGGCTGGGATACCGTTGAATATTACGTGAACGGTTTTTCTTCCTCACTGCCTGATACAGTACAGTTGCAAGCCTTACGGAAGGTTCCGGGTTTTGAAAAGGCAAAGATCTTCAGATCCGGTTATGCCATTGAATACGACTACTTTCCCCCGACCCAATTGAAATATTCACTTGAAACAAAGAAAATTGACGGATTGTTTTTCGCCGGTCAAATCAATGGTACCACGGGCTACGAAGAAGCGGCAGCCCAGGGACTGATGGCAGGCATCAACGCACATCAGAAAATTAACGAAAAACCGGAATTTGTATTAAAACGTCAGGAGTCCTACATTGGTGTTCTCATTGACGACCTCATTACAAAAGGCGTGGATGAACCATATCGCATGTTTACCTCCAGGGCTGAGTACCGCATTCTTTTGCGTCAGGACAACGCCGATATCCGTTTAACGCCGAAAGCATTTTCACTTGGGCTGGCAAGCCGGGAACGGTTCGATCTCGCCATGGAAAAAGATAAAAAAACCCAACAAATCATTGGGTATCTTCAAAAGGAAAGTATCTCTCCGGATGAAGTAAATCCGGTACTCCTTCAACAGAAAACATCTGCATTAAAGCAAAAGACAAAACTGTCAGCTTTATTGTTGCGGCCGCAAATTCATATTTTTGATCTTATAAAATCCAGGCCGGGATTTCAGGATTTTGTAAATAAACTGGACGCGGATGATGATGTGCTGGAGGAAGCGGAAATTTTAATTAAGTACAAAGGTTATATTGAAAAGGAGCGGGAAATAGCCGAAAAACTTTCAAATCTTGAAAATATCCCGTTAAAAAAAGATATTGATTACAACAGCATGCCGGCACTTTCTTTGGAAGCCAGGGAAAAGCTAAGCAATATCCGGCCCGAAACCATTGGGCAGGCTTCAAGAATTACGGGGATTTCACCGGCAGACCTCAATGTGCTGGTGGTGATGACCGGAAGATAAAAACTGTTTCACGTGGAACAAGACGCACCGAAAAGAAAGATTGATCGTTGCCAGGTTTGTGGTGAAAGTGATTTTTCACTTTATTTGGAAACCAGGGATTATTTCCTCACCCAGGAAACATTTCTGCTCGATAAATGCAACAGTTGTGGCTTTGTTTTTACCAATCCTGTGCCGGTTGAAGAGGAGCTCTCCCGTTACTATGATTCACCGGATTATCTTTCGCACGAAACCAGCTCAAACAACTTTACTAGCCTGATATACAATATATTACGTAATTTCAACATAAGATTGAAATTTAGTAACATAAACAAATTTCAGAAAAGAGGTTCAATACTCGATATTGGTTGTGGAACGGGAGAATTGTTGCACTACTTTAAAAATAAGGGGTGGGAGGTAAGCGGAATTGAGCCCAACCCAAAAGCAAGGGAATTTGCCATTAAAGCATATCAACTACCTGTGTATGAAGAAGAAAAACTGGATAGTTTTGAAGAAAACAGCTTTGATGTCATCAGCATGTGGCATGTACTTGAACATGTTCCCGATTTAAACGGACGGATGGAGCAGTTGCGTCGCTTGATCAAAAAAGAAGGCACCATTTTTATTGCGTTGCCAAACCTTGCATCACCCGATGCCGAAAAATATGACAAGCTTTGGGCAGGGCTGGACGTTCCGCGTCATCTGTACCACTTTACGGAAGATTCCTTTTTAAAGTTGCTTAAAAAGCACAAAATGAGTCTAATAAAAAGCACTCCGTTAAAACTCGATGCCTATTATGTGAGTCTGTTGAGCGAAAAATACCGCGAAAACAAACTGCCTTATTTCGCTGCCTTTTTCAGTGGGCTTCAATCCAACAGAAAAGCCAGAAGAAGCAATAATTATTCCAGCATGGTTTTTGCAGTAAAGCTGCAAAAGTAAGTGTACCTTCGCTGCGGTCACAAATTATTCAGACTTTTTCACCATGTTTAAAAGGGCCTCTTCAAGAATACCTAAAACGCGCAATTTCCTGATACCGGGACTGCTGTTGATATTGTCCTTCTATGCTACAGCCTATCTGTTTGAACAGCGGAATACAGAAGAGCAGGTTGCCAGGCGTTTTCAACAGAACTTTCTGGATCAGGAGGAAAAAATCCTGGAGAAGCTTCCTGAAATTGAACAGATCCTCCAGGGCCCGGAAAAAGAATTTTGGCCAAAACTGGAGCGGCTGCTAAACAAAGAGAAAATTTATTGCCACATCTACAGTGGTGATTCCCTGCTATTCTGGAACAGTAACCACATCTCAGCCGATATTGACAGGTCTGGCAAAAAAGAAACAACTTCTGTCTTATTTACAAAAACGGGTTGGTATCTTGCAGTTAAACAGGAATTTAAACTTTATGATGTTCACCTTTTCAAGCTAATTAAATCCGAATATGAGGTTAGCAATCCTTATCTGCCGGTACAGGTAAACAAGGATTTTTCCGACTATAAAAACATTGAAATCGGTTTTGATACCATCAACACCGCTAACGTCATTAGGAAAACAGATGGCAAGGCTGTTTTGGGTATCAGCATTACGAAGCCCTCTTCGCTGAGCGAACAATGTATCATATTGTTATTCAGCTTGTTTGTAATTGTTTACCTGATTTTATTAAGGTGGATTGACAGTCTTTATGCAAAGTTGAGCCTGGCATTTAAAAACAACTGGCTTCCGCGGTCATTTTTTGTGCTGGATGTCATTATCCTCAGACTACTAGACTTTTACCTTGGCTTTCCGGCAGTTCTGAAAACAAGCTTTCTATTCGTGCCGCATCTGGGAGGAATCCCTTTTTTCTCTTCGATGGGTGACATCCTTCTCAATTCAATACTGCTGCTTTTTATTGTGCATAAACTGTTACGGGTTGCAGAAAAAAACTGGGCCGAGAAGGACGCTAAGGTTTCAACCACAAAATCGGTGATGTACCTGGGATGGCTTTGGACATTTTCACTTGCCATCTTTTATTTGATTTTTCACACCGTAAAGCTGACGCCTTATTCACCTCATTTTGGCTTGCTGTTCGAAAGCTACAACGGAATATTTTCGCTGCTTTCAATTGTCGTACTGATGATTTCAATGTTTATTGTGGTACTTGCATCGAAACGTTATGTGATTCCGGATAAAGGCTTGCTGACGGCTATCTCCTTGTTTCTGTTTGTTTTAGCTGTAATAGTTTATTTTGTCTTCAACGGTTCGGCATTCCTGGTATTTACGTCCACTGTTTTTGTGGAACTGATGCTGTTGGTATTGTTTTTTGACCGGAAGAACAGTAGTTTCTCAACGGAAAAACACTTGTTGCTGCTAGTCATTTTCGCTTTAGCTACGGCATGGGTGGTCAACCGCTCAGAAATGGAAATAAAAGACCGGCATCAGGCAAAGGCCATTGCTTTTCTTGGACAAACACATGAACCCTTGCTGGAAAAAGCTTACAAAAACATCTCAGAGAAGATTATAAAAGACACTGTGGTACTGCGAATTATAAGCGGAGAACATAATAACAACGACCAGTTACTCGACACTTATCTTCGTGAGAAGTATTTCGTTGACTTTTGGGATAAATACGACATTCAGTTAACGCTTTGTAATCAGGGTGAAGATTTGGAAATTCAACCTGAAAACATTCTGGTTAATTGCAATGATTATTTCAGGGGGCTGATCGAAGACTTTGGCGAAAAAACAAAATCTTCCGGACTTTATTTGCTGAACCTTGATCCGGAGAGTATTTACTACATTGGTGAAATGCAGTTTGATAGCATCGGAGATGCATCCTTACCGCTTCGGCTCCACATCGAATTCTTTTATTCGGTCATTCCCAAAGGTCTAGGTTATCCGGAACTGCTCGTTGACAAGAAATTCTCGGATGTAGACCTGGCTGCCTATTCGTTCGCACGTTACCACGGCAATAAACTGGTTTACAAATTCGGAAACTTTCCATACCACACCGACTACCGCTACTTAACGGAATTTTCCGACCGTAGCTTTTTCAGCTTTCTGAACTACCGTCATTACAAGCTGGAAGTCAGTCCCGAAAACATCCTTGTCCTTAGCCGGCCAAATGCATTGCTCACGGAAAAGATCTCAACATTTTCTGTGCTTTTCATCGCTTTTTCTCTGGTCTTCTTTGTATTCCTCCTGTTTTTTTACGGCAGTCGTCCTGATGCCATTTTCCGCATCAATTTCCAAAAAAGGCTGCAGTTTGTTTTTACGGGCAGCATTGCTTTCATCATCCTTTTACTGGCAATCATCACTATGTATTACGTAGAAGCAAACAGTAAAAAAAACCTGACGGACCAGCTCAACGAAAAAACCTATTCGGTACTCATCGAGTTACAGCACAAACTAAGCAACGAAACCGACCTGGACGCTTGCGATAAAGAAGCACTGTTTCAGCTACTCAGGAAGTTTTCAATGGTGTTTTTTTCTGACATCAACCTGTACAATACTTCGGGGCGGCTGATAGCCTCATCCAGGCCGGAAATCTTTCAGAAAGGCCTGTTATCCGAATACATTAATCCGCAGGCTTTTGAGGAACTTTTTGTGGACGACAGGCTGTTTTACCTGACGGAGGAAAAAATCGGCACACTGGCTTACTACTCGTCTTATGTTCCGCTGATTTTAAACGACGACAAGCCTTCGGGCATCATCAACCTGCCCTATTTCGCACGCCAGAACGAAGTCCGGCAGTCGTACCACCAGATGCTCTTCACTTTTGTGAACCTCTTTGTCATCCTCGGCATTCTGGGTGTTTTCATCGGTTTAACCCTTTCGAAACTGTTTACAAGACCGCTGAAAGTGCTCCAGACAAGCCTTGCAAACATCAGGATTGACAAGCAAAACGAAAAGCTGAAGTGGAGCAAAAACGATGAGATAGGACAATTGATTGAAGAGTACAACCGCATGGTTGACAAACTGGAGCAAAGTGCAGACCTGCTCAGGCATTCGGAGCGGGAGAGTACCTGGCGCGAAGTGGCCCGGCAAATCGCTCACGAAATCAAAAATCCCCTCACGCCCATGAAGCTGAATGTCCAGTACCTCGAAAAGGCTTACCGCGAAAATGACCCGGGACTGGATGAGAAAGTCAAAGACATTTGTTCCTCCCTGGTTACGCAAATCGAAACCCTGAACAACGTGGCCGAGATGTTTGCCGATTTTTCTAAAAAGCACAGCCGCGATTTTGAAAAAGTTGACCTGCTTGCCGTGATCAATTCGTCGGTTGAACTCTTCAAAAACAACCCGGATGTCAGGATCTCTGTCAGTAGCCAAAATGAACATCCGATGACTTTTGCCCCGACAGCAGACGGCGGGGACATCCTGCGTGTGTTTAACAACCTTCTGAAAAACAGCATTCAGTCGCTGGCGGGCGCCACCGGGGGCAAAATAAATATTTCGCTCGAAACCAGGACTCCCTGGCACGTAGTAACCCTCTCGGATAACGGGAAAGGCATCGATGAGCAAATGAAAAACCTGATCTTCCAGCCATACTTTACCACCAAAACAGGAGGTACCGGGCTGGGACTGGCTATTGCCAAAAGCATCATGAATGAAATCGGCGGCAGCATCGATTTGAGTCCCGTAAGGGAAAAGGAACGGTG
>JAJRWG010000183.1 GCA_024276895.1 Bacteroidota bacterium | reverse complement strand
TCGAAAGAAGTGGTGCAAATATGCACGCTTTATGCCCAAAAAGGTATGTGGAATATTTTCATTGCCTTGTTCTCGTTTGCGCTGGCCTTTGCCTTTTTATCGGCACCGTCGGGTCTTTTGCCCGGAATGAACGAGGCCGAGATCATTACCAACTCCATGCCTGTTGCCATGTTTATCGGTTATCTGTTGTCCATAGCCTTCTTCGGGTTGTACCAGGCCATTTTTATGGCCAATGCAGGCGGTTCGTGGGACAACGCCAAAAAGGTAATTGAGGTGGATATGCAGGAAAAAGGCACCGACCTGCACGCGGCATCTGTCGTTGGCGATACGGTTGGCGATCCTTACAAAGATACGTCTTCAGTGGCTTTGAACCCGGTGATCAAATTTACCACCCTGTTCGGACTGCTGGCCATGGAGATTGCAATTTCGCAGGCTTTCAGGGCCGTGGCTCCCTGGATTGGCGGTGCTTTCCTCATCGTGGCCCTGTACTTTGTTTACAGGTCGTTTTATAAGATGCGGATTAACCAGTAAAGGTTTTTCATACAACGAAAAGGGGGAGCTAAGGTTTTGGCTCCCTTTTTTTTATCTAATAAAAGTAAATAGCAAAATGGTTTGAATCGATAAAAAATCCTGATTAAACATTGCTTTAGCTCCTACTCCTGAAAAGATCATACAACTTTGTTGCCTTTGTCTTTCCAATCCCCTCAACGTTTTCCAGTGTTTTAGTGTCGGCAAGAACCATTTGCTCAATAGTGCCGAAATGAGCCAAAAGCCGCTGTGCCAAAGCAGGACCTACACCTGGAAGACCCTGGATAAAAAAATGCATCTGGTTTTGCTTCTTTCTTAATACTGTAGCTCTTCCGGAGATGAAAACGGGTGGGTTATTGTGCTGGTTTAAAGCCATTATTATTAATTCGACGGTATCTTCCCTGCCTGATGACCGGATAATTGGGATTTGCCAGCGAAGACTGACGGACAACAAAGCCCCTTTAATTGCTTTAGGATTGATGTCGTGCCTTGTTTTGTATGGATTGCCTTCAACAATAATCAAAGGTGTCATCATCGTTTTTCTTAATCTGGCACATTGGTTGAACAGACGCCCGTTAATGATGGACTGGACAAAATCGCTGCTTGTTTTTCTTTCAATGACAATTTCATCATTAATAATGTAATCGCCTGTAACAAGCTGCTTCATGGAAACATGAATCTTTTTTTCAGCAAGTATTTCCGGAATACCGGAAGTTCTTTCGCGGTTATCGGCAATTATTATCGCCTCCATAAAGAGCGCTTTTTCAATGAGTGCAGCACACAAAATTAATTCATCCCCCGCTCCTGCTTTACAGCCTCGTAGGCGGCATTGAGTTTGGTGAATTTTTCCTCAGCAGCTTCTTTTATTTCTTCACCCAGATGGGCTACCTTGTCGGGATGGTATTTTTTGGCCAGTTCGCGGTAAGCTTTTTTGATCTCATCGTCGGTGGCATCGGGTGAAACCTCCAGGATTTTATAGGCACTGTCGGTTTCTTTGATGAACATGGCCTTGATGGATTCGTAATCCTTGGGGCCTATGCCCATGAAGCCGGCAATGGTTTTGATCAGTTCAACTTCTGAAACCGAATGCTGTCCGTCGGCCAGGGCGATCCCGAAAAGGTATTGCAGCAACATCAGTCGGGATGAGTAATCCATGAATTGCCTGATTTGGGCACTCACCTCCTGCACATTCAGATCCTGTTTGATGATCTGTCCCAAAGCCCGCGTGTACTCGACAGCCAACTGACTGCCAAAGTTGCTGATCAGAAACTGTTTAACAAAGTTCAGTTCCGATTTTTTTACACTTCCGTCCGCCTTCATCACCGCTGCCGTAAGCACCAGCAGACTGATGTTAAAATCGCCGGCCTGCGTCCTTCCATAAACAGCATGCCCTTTGTTTGTGCTGTCAAACATTGACCCGAACATAAACCCCAGAATGCCTCCAATGGGTCCGCCGAATGCCCAGCCCAGTCCGCCGCCGATCCATTTGGCATAACTGCCGCCCGAACTGCCCCTGTTCACAGAGCCTTTGCCGTTGTATGGACCACTGTCGAAATGCTCATTCCCGGAGGAGGCTGCGGAACGACCCGAACCGTAAGGATTTCCATCACGCCTGCCGGCAGCACGTTTTTTCTGTGAAGGCGATTGCCACTTCAGCGCGTAATAAATGGCTATCCCGATCAGGATGATTAAGAGTAAATATTTCATTTTTTGAATTATTAAGCACCCACAACATTAGGCATTGACCAATTCCGGCTTTAAACTTTTGACTTTAAACTCGGAACTTACTCATCCTACCCCATCATGTATTCTTTTTCTTCAAAGGCAATGTCAAAAGTTTTCAGCTCTTCTAAAATGGGTTCGTAAATATCAGAATGGATGGGAAGGATCACACCCTGGTGTTTGATTTTACCCAGCAACAGCAACTTGGTGGCAATGCCCAGCGGCAGGCCCACGGTCATCGCCATGGCAGTTTCATCCTGATTTTTTCCCTTGATGGCCATGGCCGAAACGATCATTTTATCCTCATCACCCATCGAATATTTAAACTCGTGCTGCATGAGGATCATGTCCTTGTCCTGCGGATCCATTTTCCATTTTTCTTCCAGCAGCTTTTGAAGTATCTGGGCCGGCGTGGCATTTTTCAGTCCGGTCTTGCGGTCGTCGAAAATACCCAGCCATTTCAATTTTTCAAACACTACCGGATCATCGGCGTTGTGGCAGTACTCCTGCAATTTGATCTCCACAGGCACATTGGGCTCGTACTTCATAAAAGCATTGACAAATTGCCGGTAGGTCATATTTTCCGAGTCTTCGAGCACATATGAGTCGTCGGTCAGTCCCAGGCAAACGAAAACATTCCATGCCTTGGCAAAACCCGGTTTGCGGATGGTGCCCCTGAACATGGATGGAATATCCTTCAGGCCGTATATCTCGCGATACTTCAGCGAGTCCCGGTTGGCATAAATTTCAAACTCCCCGTAGTTTTTTATTTTTCGTTTCAACACGCGGTCAAACAGCCGGTGGTAAGGAATGTACTTGTACCTGCCGTTGTGAATGAATTGGGACACACCGCTACCGGCCAGAACAACGTTGCGGGGGTTCCAGGTAAATTTGTAATTCCAGGGATTATTGTCGTACTCGGGTGCGACCAGTCCGCCGGTAAACGAATAAAAGGAGTTCAGTTTCCCGCCTTCACTTTTGATCCTGTTGATGATGCTCATGGCCGACATGTGGTCAATGCCGGGATCCAGTCCCAACTCCATCAGGATGGGGATACCAGCCTTCCGGGCTTTGCCGTCCAGTTCTTTCAGTTCTTTGGTGGCGTAAGAGGCCGTCAGCATGGGCTTGCGGAGGTCGATACATTTCTCGGCCACCAGGTGGTGCATGAAGGCCGGCAACATGGAGATCACCACGTCGGCTTTGGCGATGGTGCGCCAGCTTTCCATGTCGTCGTTGATGTCGAAAACCTCCGCCGAGCCGTTGGGGTGGCCGTTCACTTTCCGGCGGGCCGTATTTTCGTCAATGTCGCCCACGGTGATGTGCCATTCGTGTTTCGCCGCGTTTTCCAGCAAATAGGTGATCAAACTGTTGGTTGACAGGCCTGCTCCCAGAATCAGGATTTTTTTCATGTGTTTATTATTGCCACGAATGCACGAATCTTATTTCTTCAATCATGCCCGTGTGTGTTTATAATTTATAAATGGTCTTTCAGGTACAAGTAATCGGGGGTCAGTTCCCCTTTAAACAAAATCATCGCCCTTTTGATGGGGGCCGGAATGTCAAGCTTTTCGAAGGAAGTATCGAAATCCGCTGCCGCGATGGACGGAATGAATCCGATGAGCGCATCGCTGAATGTTTGCGACGACTCCCGCGGCAGTTCGCTGGGCAGGATGTCAACGGCCATCACCAGAACGCCCTCGCCCTTAAAGCCCATGACGGGTTCGCGGGTGAAAGGGTTGTAAACGAAGACAGGGTCTTCGATCTCTGTCCCCTTTTGCGTACAATCGACAGAGCCGTCCGGATCGCAGGTCACATCGCCGATGACCGTCAGCCTGGGTTGTGTCTGGAAAAGCTTTTCCAGGTAATCTTTTGTTACGATGCGCGGGTAGCGGTCGTCCCAGTACATGCAGTTCATCAAAACGGTCAGGTGCGGGATGTACTGCTCAAACTGGCTTTCGAAACGTTCGGGATGGTCGTAGTATTCCTGCAGGTTGAATGCTTTTCCCGCTTCCAGCGGTCTGGAAAGGTGATCTTCCTTGAACACAACCTTGTAAATCAGGCTTGTTGAAGTTTCCGTTTCCCCAAGTTTCAGCAGTTGGGCAGGTGTGATTTCTTTTACAGGAAGCAGGTCAAGGATCTCCTGCGCGCCGCGCGAAACATTACCGTAACCTGTAATTCCCACGGTCAGTGGCGAAATCCCGGCAGGCAGTCCGTCTTTCCCGATTTCCTCCCCCACCTGCCTGACGGCGGCCTTTGTCTCCTCCAGCGAGTTGTAATGATGGGTTTGGGTGATTTTCAGAAAAGGTGTTTCAACACCCTGTGCTTTCCAACGCTGACCCAGCGACCACAGGGAGTTGATCATCCCGGCCAGTCCGGCAAAACGTCCGAAGAAGATCAGCCGCCTGCCCTGCTCATCGGTGATCTTTTCATAGTCCACCAGGTTGATCCCGCTTTCCATCATGTTCCGGAGCAGGGGCATGTTGTATTCCTGCCCTTTGATGGTGTGGCTGAAAAAGATGTAGGTTTTGTTTTCTTTGAAATAGTCTAAGGGCATCTCTTTTACGCCAAGGATAATGCCCGCACCGGTCACTTCATCCACCAGTTGGGCACCGGCAGCCACATATTCTTCATCGGCAAAAACCCGCTTGGCCGAGCGCACCACTTCCACTTCAATGCCCTGGTTTGTCAGCTCTTTCACATGCGACGGAATCAGCGGTGCGCGCCGTTCCATGGTGTATTTGTCTTCGTAGCGGATAGCTATTTTTTGCATGGTTCAATCAGTTTGTCAAAGCAAGCAAACTTAAAAAATATACATTGGGGAATTTAAAAAGCGAAAAAATATTTATCAATTGAAATGAACAGGGAGGGACACACAAGGTACAACATTTGCAGTCACGAAACCAACAAATAATCCACTCCTTCGCGGTAGCCCTTTCCGTGCAGGTAATCCTGGATCTCGCTGCGGGCATCCATTTGTTTGATGTAAGTGAGGATGAACATTTTACTCGCTTCCGGCAGGTCTTCGTAATAAGTTAAGGGCTGGTCCAGCAATCTTCCGCGCCTGGTGTCGATGTAGCAGCTTATTTCAATACCGTGTGTTTTCAACAACCGCGCCCGCCTGCGTGAGATGCGGCTGGCGCCCCAAACGGCTACCTCCGGGTGAAAAGGATTGTTCCGTTTCAGCCAGTGGGCCAGGTACTTCGATTTGATCCGGTAAAAGGCGGCATCGCTGTACTCCGGACCTGTACGGCTAAGCCTGCCGGGTAGGTCGTACCAGTAGAGGACGGTTTGTTCGATTTTGGCAACCTTTACCCCTGCCGCCAGCCAGCGGAGCCACATCTCATAGTCTTCGGGAAAATCTCCCGCGTTGTACATGCCGTATTTTTTGGCCACTTCCCGGCGCCACATGGCCGAGGGGTTGACCACGGGCAGTTCCACGAACTGCTTGTTCAGTATCTCTTTGTAGCTGCTGATCGAATTCACCCAGTCAACATAACGGGCAAAGCCTTTGGTAAATGACTTATCACCGACATGCCTGACCAGTCCCGCCACGGCACCGTAACCCCGATGGGCATCCAGAAAGGCGGCTTGCAAAGCGAGCCTGTCGGGATACGAAAGATCATCGGCGTCCATGCGGGCAATGTATTTGCCTTTTGCCTTCCGGGAACCCAGGTTGGAAGCAAAAGCCACCCCCTGCCGGCTTTCGTGAAGCAGCCGGAAACGCTTGTCGGTTTCCAGCCTGCTCATGGCTATCTTTACACTGCCGTCGGTGGAATTGTTGTTGATCAGGATGCATTCAAAGTCTTCAAGGCTTTGCGCAGCGATGCTTTCAACGGCTCTTTCCAGCGTCGTTTCCGCGTTGTAAAAAGGAAGAATTACCGTTACCTTCGGAATGCTTTTGGTCATGACTAATTGAATTCGGCATCGAAATTAGCAAAAACAGTCAACCCGCCTGATCGTTGATGCCATTGCAAACGTTTGCAGTTAATTTAGACAGAATTTAATATTGTTATTCTTTATTCGGGGAGTGAAAATTAGTACCTTTGCCTCCTTTTTAAAACCGACTGTAAGGTCCAATTAAACAGAATAGAAATGGCTAAAACCAAGCATGTTTACACCTTCGGGAACCGTGAGGCCGAAGGCAATGCGAAAATGAAAAACCTGCTGGGTGGCAAAGGCGCCAACCTGGCTGAAATGAACCTCATCGGTGTGCCGGTTCCTCCCGGATTTACCATCACTACCGAGGTATGTACCCTTTACAACGAAAAGGGCCACGACTACGTTGTGGAACTCATTAAAGAAGATGTAGAAAACGCCATGCTCAGGGTCGAAGAGATCATGGGCAGCAAATTCGGCGACAAGGAAAATCCTTTGCTGGTTTCAGTGCGTTCAGGTGCTAGGGCTTCCATGCCGGGTATGATGGACACCGTACTCAACCTGGGGCTGAATGACGAAGCCGTGGAAGGCATCGCCAGGAAGTCGGGCAACGAGCGTTTCGCCTGGGATTCTTACCGTCGCTTTGTCCAGATGTACGGCGATGTGGTTCTGGGAATGAAACCCGAATCAAAAGAAGACCCTGATCCTTTTGAAGAGATCATTGATGAAATGAAAGAGGAAAAAGGTGTTGACCTCGACACCGATCTGACGGCTGACGATCTCAAAGAAATGGTTACCCGTTTCAAGTTAGCAGTTAAAAATCAAACCGGCCACGATTTTCCCACAGACCCGTGGGAGCAGTTGTGGGGTTCGGTGATGGCCGTATTCGACAGTTGGATGAACGAGCGCGCCATCCTTTACCGCAAAATGGAAAAAATTCCCGACGAGTGGGGAACCGCCGTCAACGTGCAGGCCATGGTTTTCGGGAACATGGGCGACAACTCGGCCACGGGTGTTGCTTTTACCCGCGACGCGGCCACAGGCGAAAAGCTTTTCAACGGCGAGTACCTCATCAACGCCCAGGGCGAAGACGTGGTAGCCGGTATCCGCACACCGCAGCAGATCACCAAGACCGGCTCGAAACGCTGGGCCAAACTGGCACAGGTTTCCGAAAAGGAACGCCGGACAAAATACCCGTCCCTCGAGGAAGCCATGCCCGAGATTTACAAAGAACTTTTCGATACCCAGAAAAAGCTTGAAAAACACTACCGCGACATGCAGGACCTGGAGTTCACTGTCCAGGACGGCCACTTGTGGCTACTGCAGACACGCAACGGAAAACGCACCGGCGCCGCCATGGTGAAGATTGCCATGGACATGCTGAAAGAAAGAATGATCAGCAAGGAAGAGGCGCTGATGCGTGTTGAACCTGAAAAACTGGACGAACTGCTTCACCCCGTTTTTGATGCTTCGTCCATGAAAAAAGCCAGGGTCATGTCCAAAGGTTTGCCGGCTTCCCCTGGTGCAGCAACCGGACAGATCGTCTTCCACGCCGACGAAGCCGAAGCATGGGCAGCCGAAGGAAAAAACGTCATTCTTGTAAGGATAGAAACCTCGCCCGAAGACCTGGCCGGAATGAATTCTGCCGAAGGTATTTTAACCGCCCGTGGCGGGATGACCTCCCACGCAGCCGTCGTGGCACGCGGCATGGGAAAATGCTGTGTTTCGGGTGCCGGAAGCATCAGGGTGAATTACAAGGAACGTACATTGGAAATGGACGGTCATGTTTACAATGAAGGCGATTTTATTTCGCTCAACGGCTCCACAGGCGAAGTGTACGACGGTAAACTGGAAACCGTCAAACCCGAAATGAGCGGCGATTTCGGCAAGCTGATGAAACTGGCCGACAAGAAAGCCAAAATGTATGTTCGCACCAACGCCGACACGCCTTTCGACTCGAAGGTGGCCCGCGACTTTGGTGCCAAAGGCATCGGACTTTGCCGTACCGAGCACATGTTTTTCGGTGACGAAAAGATCATTGCCATGCGCGAAATGATCCTTGCCGAAGACGAGGAAGGCCGTCGCAAGGCACTGGCCAGGTTGCTGCCCATGCAGCGCAAGGACTTTGAAGGTATCTTCGAAGCCATGCACGATCTTCCGGTGACCGTACGCCTGCTCGACCCGCCCTTGCACGAGTTTGTCCCGCACGATGACAAAGGCCAGAAAGAAATGGCGGAAGTGATGGGCGTGAGCCTGCAGCAGATCAAAGACAAGGTGGAAGAACTCTCGGAGTTCAATCCCATGCTGGGTCACCGTGGCTGCCGCCTGGGCAACACCTATCCTGAGATCACCGAAATGCAAAGCCGTGCCATCATCGAAGCGGCACTGGACCTGAAAAAAAGAAAGATCAGGGCTTACCCCGAAATCATGATCCCGCTCACGGGAACTTACGCCGAGATGAAAATGCAGGAGGACATTGTGCGCTCCACGGTTGAGCAGGTGTTTGAAGAAAGGGGCGACAGGATCGACTACCTGGTGGGTACCATGATCGAGATCCCCCGTGCCGCACTGGTTGCAGACAAAATCGCCGAATCGGCGGAGTTTTTCTCCTTCGGCACAAACGACCTTACCCAGATGACCTTCGGCTACTCGCGCGACGATGCCGGGAAATTTCTTCCCGTTTACCTGGAAAAAGGCATACTGAAAAACGATCCCTTCCAGCAACTGGATCAGGAGGGCGTTGGTCAGCTGATTGAAACCGCCGTCAAAAAAGGCCGCAAAACCCGCAGGAAAATCAAGCTGGGCATTTGCGGCGAGCATGGCGGCGACCCCAGCTCCATCGAATTCTGTCACCGTGCCGGACTCCAGTACGTGAGTTGCTCCCCCTACCGGGTGCCCATCGCAAGGCTGGCTGCTGCGCAGGCCACAATCATGAACAAAAGAAGCTGGAAAAGGAAGAATAAATAATTGATAGCTTATCCGAAAGGCCACAGTGTCTTTCTTAAGCAGTTTAAATTAAAAGCCATCCGGAAAAGTTTCGGGTGGCTTTTTATTTTTCCCGTTTTAACTGACGAACTTCGATGCTTATTCTTTCAGCAATTTAATTCGTTAAGTTTTATACAGGAGAATCATCCTTTCACCCAGACAAACATATTTTAAGCAGAAGCAACAGTTGCTTTAATGCCAACTTTTACATCTCAGGATTCCTGTCTGAGATGCCGTGAACCCCTGTAGATGAGATTGAAAATAATGGACTTAGTCTGCTTATAGCTTTTTCAATCGTAACTTCTGATTATGTTAAAATTTTGTTAAATTATATTAGAATTATTGACTTTATGTTCGCTCCATAATAACTTTGAATTTTATTCATTTAACTAAATAATTTTAGGAGGACATACTATGAAAAAAATCTACAAATTATTGATGTTCGGTGCTATTCTGGTTGCTGGTATAAATATCAGCACTAATGCTCAGACTGTTTATTATGTGGCCGATAGTGGCGGGTCCAATTGGGATATCTATTCTTTCTACATCATGAGTGGTATTGAAACCAGACGTACCACTCACCCGGCCATTGACAACCATCCTTCAATCTCAGATGCCGACACAAGTCGGATAGTTTTTAGTTCTAACCGTGACGGCGGGGAATTCGATATTTATGTTGCGGATGTGAATGACATCGATAATACGGCAGTTCGCCTTACTTTTAACAATGACCATCCTGATCGTCATCCCCATTGGCATCCAAACGGAGAACTAATCATTTTCACTTCCAAAGACAGACCTGTTACAGTTACAGTGATTACAAGACAGGTAACTGAATGTAGCCAGCCAATAATAATAGTAGGTTATTCTACACGCTACTATGAAGGTTTGAATATTGTCGATCCCAGTAAACCCGGTATTATAACGCCACTTGATATTACAACAGCTTGGGACCAAACCAACGATCCGGATATCTGGATTCTTGGTGACAGTACGTACGTTGGACATCCTTCATTCAACCATCAGGGGGATTTGATTGTTTTTTCTGCCGCGATTGACGGGGAGGGGAAAAACTGGGAAATTTATACTGTCGGTTTTGATCCTGATAATATTAGTCTTATACCAAATTCCCTCAAAAGAATTACACATGGTCCGAATTGGGGCTCTAATCCTCTAAAGATGTCTGGCGGCGCTGAGTTTAGTAAAGACGATTCAGAGATAATCTTCAATTATACCCGGACAACGGGTGGAAACTCTCAAATCTTCTCTGTTCCTGCCTCGTCTAAAAACCTTGAGATGGATAATTCATACCGGCGTACTTGGCATCATGGAAATGACTATGTGCCGGAACCATTGGATAACGGGGATATTTTGGTCACGTCTGATTTAGGAGACCTCACCATTTGCCAATGCGATACAACAATACCCGGTGCAACCAAAGATCTTGATGTCGTTTTACTGGAAAACTGGTCAACAAGAACTGTTCTTGGCTCAGATTCCTTGCAAGAGACCCTGCTTCTGGCTGACGAAGTATCATGGTTTTGCGGTCTTAAGCCCAATCTCTCACAGTGCACCTACCAGGTCCGGATTATGAATGTTGAGTCCTTGTGGCTGGAGTCTAATTCTTTTGAGTTACTGCCACCAGACCTTCTCGCTGGTTATGGCGATGCTTATGCTGAAAATGCAAAGGAAATGTATGCAACTGCATGGAATAATTTACAAAACGAAATGATGCTTGAGAATCCCGACCTGTTGAATCAGCTTATTGAAGATATGGGAAAGTTGTGGGTCGGGTTCCCGGGATGGGACGATTCTGACCTGCTTGGAGAATGGTTGGATTCAACTGCACAGATTCGAAGGAAGAAATATGTTGTACCAACTATTATGTACGGCTTCGGACTAGGCGACAGTTGTGTTTTCATTACCGATACCTTAACCGGAATAAGTGAAAACCTATCCGAACAACCATTTGAATTAAAACAAAATTCACCTAATCCTTTTAAGCAGTTTACTACTGTTAATTATGAGTTATCAAGAACTGAGCTTGTCCGGTTAACCGTGTATGACGTTATTGGGAAGCATATTGCTACTTTGGTTAATAAAGTGCAACCAAAAGGAAGCTACACGATAACTTTTGATTCCGGTGACTTACCGGAGGGAATTTATTTTTGCTCCATGCAGGTAAATAACTCTTTTCAAATCAAAAAAATGGTATTGATTAAGCAGCCTTAAAATAATTCAGGTACAGACCCGACCGGGGTAGATCTTCTCCGGTATCTTCAGGAATATAACTGCTTAAGGCAGGTGTTTGTGCGACGGGAAGGGTTTTAGGGAAATCCCTGTCCCGTTGTACTGTGTGTGTGGTGAAGCGAAGTCTTTTTCAGCCCTTTGCAAAGCTGAAGAAAATAGTCAGCTTTTATCCGAATATATTGGTTTTCAGGATTATAAGATCGAGAATCTTGCAAAGGCTTAAAATGATATTTCCCTCGCCTGCCCTTACCCGGTCTGTCATCTGCTTAATCTTTTGAACAATTTGGAATATTGCCTTCTTACCTTCTTTTTCGAGCGCTGGTAAGCCCAACAAGAGAAAATCTCCAAGCCTAAAATATTTGAGCTTTTTTTGATTTTGGAAGCCAGAAAAATGTAATTTGCACGGTTTTTTAAACCCCCGCTTTAACCAAAATAATTAATCATGGCAAGAGATTTAAACGAAATCAGGACTGCGCTCGAAAGCTACGGCATCAGCAACCCTGGCGAAATTTTTTACAATCCTTCCTACGACCGGTTGTTTGAGGAAGAATTAAAACCCGACCTGGAAGGCTACGAAAAAGGTGTGCTCACCGAATCGGGCGCCGTCAACGTGATGACCGGCATTTTCACCGGTCGCTCCCCTAAGGACAAGTACATTGTTTACGACGACAAAACCAAAGACACCGTTTGGTGGGCCGAGCAGGCCAAAAGCTCCGACAACAAACCCATCGACCAGGAATCGTGGAAGCACCTCTACAACCTTGGGGCCGAAGAGCTTTCGGGCAAACGGCTTTTCGTGGTGGACGGCTACGCCGGTGCTAACGAAGACACGAGGATGAAAATCCGTTTCGTATTGGAAGTGGCCTGGCAGGCACACTTCGTGAAAAACATGTTCATCCGCCCGTCGGATGAAGAACTCGTACATTTTGAGCCTGATTTCGTAGTGCTCAACGCATCGAAAACCACCAACCCAAACTGGCAAAACATGAAACGGGTGGACGGCGTTCCCTTCAACTCGGAAGTGTTCGTGGCTTTCAACCTCACCGAAGGCCGTGCGGTCATCGGCGGAACCTGGTACGGCGGAGAAATGAAAAAAGGCATTTTCTCCATTATGAATTACTACCTTCCGCTCAAAGGCATCGCCGCCATGCACTGCTCGGCAAACGTCGGGGCTGCAGGCGACACCGCCATCTTCTTCGGACTCTCGGGAACGGGAAAAACAACCCTTTCAACCGACCCCAAACGTGCCCTTATCGGAGATGACGAACACGGCTGGGACGACAACGGCATTTTCAATTTCGAAGGCGGCTGTTACGCCAAGACCATCAATCTTGACAAGGAAAGTGAACCCGATATTTACAACGCCATCAAAAGGGATGCGTTGCTGGAGAACGTCACCGTTGACGCCAACGGTAAAATTGACTACAACGATGCGTCGGTGACCCAGAACACAAGGGTATCTTACCCTATTTACCACATCGAGAATATTGTCAAGCCTGTTTCCAAAGCAGGCCCGGCCAAAAAGGTAATTTTCCTTACTGCCGATGCTTTTGGTGTGATGCCCCCCGTTTCGAAACTGAGCCCTGATCAAACCAAATACCATTTTCTCTCGGGCTTTACGGCCAAACTGGCGGGAACCGAGCGCGGTATCACTTCGCCCAAGCCCACTTTCTCGGCCTGTTTTGGCGCAGCTTTCCTTACCCTCCACCCCACCAAATACGGTCAGGAGCTGGTGAAACGCATGGAAGAGAACGGAGCCGAGGCTTACCTGGTGAACACCGGCTGGAACGGTACCGGCAAACGGATCTCCATCAAGGACACCCGTGGCATCATCGACGCCATCCTGGACGGTTCCATCGAGAAAGCCGAAACCAGGACCATCCCGGTTTTCAACCTGGAGGTGCCCACTTAGCTACCCGGCGTGGACCCCGGTATCCTTGACCCGCGCGACACTTACAGCGACCCGGCGGAATGGGACAAAAAAGCCAAAGAACTGGCCCAACTGTTCATCGATAACTTTGAGCAGTACACCGACAATGAAGAAGGCAAACAACTGGTGGCAGCAGGCCCGCAGTTGTAATAACAGTTATTTTCAATAATCCAAAAGCCGTTCCGGAAACCCGGGACGGCTTTTTTTTGCTTTTCCGGGACACCGGCTCACCATGCCAGAAAATCCTCCATCAACACCTGGATGTAAGCCCTTCCCTCGTTTTCAAGCTCCTGCTCGCGGGATTTGTCAACACGCTTGACGTAGAAGTAATTGTCTTTGAAATTCAATACGATCTCGCCGTAATCACGCTTCCAGCCGAAACCGATAACCATGTCGAAGTAGGCAAATTGCGGGCTGTAGGGGTTGAACATGTCCCTGCTCCAGAAAAATTCCTTTGCCGGCAGTCGCAGTTGGTGCAGAAGTGTTTGCGGCAGGTCTACGTTGGTAAAGATCCGGCCCGTTTGTTGTACGCGGTATTCGTCTTTCAGCGCCCCGCCCAGCAGCAAAAACGGAATGTTGTGGTACTCGAAAGTCCGCAGGGGGTAGCCTTTGTACGAGGCGTGGGAATGATCCGACGACACCACGAACAGCGTGCTGTCGTACCAGCTTTTTTTCTTAACGGCGTCGAAAAATTCACCCAGGGAACGGTCGGTGTAGTGAACCGAATTCACAAAATCCGCTTCCCTGTCCGTGCTGAACGGCCGGTCGCCGGGCTGGTCGTATGGGGAATGGGAACTCAGCGTGAAGGCCGTGGCGAAAAAGGGCCTGGGCATGACCTCCAGATCGGTGGCAAAGCGCCGGAAAAGGAATTCGTCGTGCACCCCCATTTTCCCGCGGGGCAGTTCCGCTTTAAAATCGCTTCCTTCTACCAGACGATCGAATTCGTTGTACACCAGGTACGATTTGATGTTGCCGTAGATCAGCTGCCCGCCGAAATAAAATGCGGAAAAATAGCCTTCGGAATGCAAGCGTTTCAGCAGACTGGGCACGGCACCGTATTTCTCCGGATGATCGGCCAGGGTGGAAACCGGAAGCGAGGGTAGTCCGCCGTAAATGCTGGCCATGGCCTGTTGCGAACGGTTGCCGGTGGTGTAAAAACGGGTGAAGAGCAGCCCCTCCTTTTCCAGTTCATGAAACCGGGGCGTGATGCCCGGGTCGCCGCCCAGCGATTCAATGACATCTCCCGGCCAGCTTTCCAGCAGGACAATGACGATGTTGGGACGGTTCAGCTTTAACACAGAAACGGTGGTGTCCCTTTCCACCCGGTGCAGTTCCTTCACCAGTCGGCGCGCCTGTTCGTCCGGTAGGGTCACGAAACGGTTGTTCTCTTCAATCTGGTAGTGATCGATAATACTGAAAAACAGGTTGTAACCCGAGTTGACCGCAGCCAGGTTCAGCAAATTGTGTTTGGAAAAGTAGGACTGGCTGATGGTGATGGGAATTTCACCAAAACCTCCCCTAATGCCCAACAGCAGCAAGGCAGGAGCCAGAAGTAAAAAACCGGCGCGAACAGCCGGGGAAGGCTTTCGCAGCGTTCCCGGTTCGGTTTCAACAAAGAGGCGGTACAGCACGAAAAAAAGCGCGAAAAGTCCGCCCAGCAGCAGTACGCCCGTTACCAGGTCGCTGTTGGTCGCCGACCGCACGACTTCAGAAGGATGCCGAAGGTAAACCAGCGCCTTGAACGACAGTTTGGTTTCCCATTCGGCGTAAAGCAGCGGCTCAGCCACACTGATGAGCAGGTAAATGAACAGCACTAGGCCTGTGTAGTAACGGTTCAGCTTCAACGGCCACGAAGCCGGGGGTTGGAACATGCGGACGGCAGTCAGCAAGAAAGGAAGCGTCAGGATGTAACAGGCCGTTGAAACATCCAGCGGCAGGGCATGGTAAAAAGTGCTGAGCACTTCCACGAAAGGGATGCCGTCGGCACGAATGGAAGCTGTCGCGAAAAGCAAAAACAGCATCCGGCCGGCAGCAAACACCAGCAGCCAGAAAACCAACTGTTTGAGAAGTGAAATAAACTGATTCTTCATTTTTTTCGTTCCTGCTCCCCCTGTCGCGGAAGGTGGCAACAAATTTAACTTAAAATCAGCAAGACCTTTTGCCGGGCAACGGGTTTGTTGTTTTGTTTACTGCTGGGCTGGCTGTTCCGGAATTAGTTTTTGAAGCTTTGCTGGTTGTCGAGCAACTTTTCCAAAGTTCCGAACTTTGGAAAAGTTTTCATCCCCGATCATCCAAAAACCGCCAATTGTTACCTTTGCAAAAAAACAAAATCATGGGGGTTAAAGAAAATCTGGAGGCATTTCTTAAAACCATTCCCGAAGGTGTGCAACTGGTTGCCGTTTCCAAAACCAAACCCGACGAACTGGTTCTGGAAGCCTGGGAAGCGGGACAGCGCTTGTTCGGCGAAAACAAGGTGCAGGACCTAGCCGCCAGGGCACCCCGCCTGCCCGGCGACATCCGGTGGCATTTCATCGGCCACCTGCAACGCAACAAAGTCAAGTATATCGCAGCTTTCGTGAGCCTGATCCACGGCATCGACAGCCTGAAACTGCTGAAGGAAGTCAACAAGCAGGCTGCAAAAAACAAGCGGGTCATCCCCTGCCTGTTGCAGTTTCACATCGCCGAAGAAGAAAGCAAGTTCGGTTTCAGCCGGCAGGAAGCCGATGAATTACTGCAAAGCGAAGATTACAGGCAGTTGCGGAACATCCGCATCAACGGTGTGATGGGCATGGCCACCTACACCGACGACAAGGAACAGGTACGGAAAGAATTCCGGAACCTCAGAACGATTTTCCTTGACCTGAAAGAAAGTTTCTTCGCCGGAGATCCGGGCTTCAAAGAAATCTCTATGGGCATGTCAGGCGATTACCGGATAGCCATCGAAGAAGGCAGCACCATGATCCGAATCGGAACGAAAATCTTCGGAGCAAGAACTACTTGAAGAACAGCCCGTAAACATGACTTACTTCCTCTTTATTCTCGGTTTTGTCATCCTGATCTCAGGCTCGAAGTTTTTTGTTGACGGTGCCGCTTCGCTTGGCCGGCGGCTGGGCATTTCGCAACTGGTGATCGGACTTACAATTGTGGCTTTCGGCACTTCCCTGCCCGAGTTGATCACCAATGTTTTTGCAAGCATCAGGGGGGAAACCGGTCTCGCCATCGGTAATGTACTCGGTAGCAACTTGATGAATACGCTGCTGATTATCGGCATTGCCGCGATGATCTATCCCATAAAGATGGCGGACAGAAAGTGCAGGACAGATGTATTTTTCAACCTGATGGCCATCCTGGTGCTGGGCGTACTGGCAAACGACACTTTTTTCGGAAAACCGGAAGACAGTATTGACACCATCGACGGACTCATCCTGCTGGCCATGCTGGCGGCCTTCCTGTACTATTCTTTTTTCCCGAAGAAAAAGGAAAGCACGGAGGAACTCGCGAGAAAAATCAGGAAAATACCTGTGGCCCTTGCCCTGGCTTACATCGCGGGGGGTGCCGCGGGACTGTTTTTCGGAGGCAAGTGGATCGTGCAGGGTGCTTCGCAGCTGGCCACCGAAATGGGTGTAAGCAACACTTTTGTGGGACTGACCATCGTGGCCGTTTCCACCTCGCTGCCCGAGCTGGTTACCTCGGTGGTTGCCGCACTGAAAAAGAACACCGCCCTGGCCCTCGGCAATGCGGTGGGGTCCAATATTTTCAATATTTTCCTGGTACTGGGAAGCAGCGCCGTAATCACGGATATCCCATTTGCAGGCAGCCTGAACATCGAGCTGGGCCTGCTGCTGCTCAGCGGACTTCTGCTGATACTTTTTATCCGGGTCGATTTCGGCAAACAACCCATGGCCGTTTCACGCCTCGAAGGCGCATTGCTGATTTTGGCTTACATTTGCTACTTCGTTTATACAGTTTGGAACCAGTTTGCTTAAAACATCAATGAAGACAACGCGTTTTTTCACCGTACTTTGTTTTGTTTTTTTTCTCATCTCAACCGTTTTTGCCCAGCAACAGGGACTGGGAATCGTTTTTAACGAAAAGCCCCTGTTGAATCCTGAAAAGCAATCGTTTTCAGGACAGCCGCTGGTAAAAATACCACCCGTCTGCGGCAAGAAACGCCGGAACATGGGTTTAAACCTCCCCTTTCCCTTTGGTGCAGGCGCTTACGGCTTGTGGTACGAACAGGATTTTATTGCGAGAAAGCTGCTGATCACCGATTCAACGGGCAGGGTGACGGTGACGCCCGACACCATGATTCAAAACACGACGGCAAGCGAAATGAAACTGCAATTCAGACCCGATGTCTGGCTGCTCCCCTTTTTAAATGTTTACGGTATTATAGGATACACCGAGGGGAAAGTCAATCCCGACCTGATCATCCCGTCTTTTACCATGCACATCGAAGGACTGCCTGAGATTCCAATCGACACCTCTTTCGAACTGAAAGACCAGTTGACCTACCACGGGCCCACCTACGGCTTTGGACTTACTTTTGCGATGGGGTTCAATGCTTTCTTTGTGCTGGTCGATTACAACTACACGGAAACTTACCCCACAGACCAGGAAGGAAAACTGGTAAACCATGCATTCAGCACCAGGCTGGGAGTGCAACTGGCTGCAAAAAAAGGAGAAGGCCGGGGTGCCGTCTGGCTCGGCGGCATGTTGCTGACCAACAACCAAACGTTCTCAGGCGTAATTAATGTGGAAGAAATTTCACCCACCCTGGCCCTGATCCTCGGAAAAGAAGCCGACTACACCGGAAACATCGTCAGCAAACAACAATGGAATATGCTCATCGGTGGTTCCTACTACATCAATAAACACCACAGCCTTGTGATCGAAGCCGGTTTTATCGGTCGAAAACAGATTTCGCTGGTTTATGCTTTCCGGTTTTAGGCTTTGGATTGGCTGCATCTTCCTTCCTGAAAACAGTCTCTGACAAATATCATAACATTTTACCGATTTCTTGCATTCCAAAACAATTGCTGTTACTTTTGCGTGTTTTTTGTTTCACAATAAACCGGAAAAATGGATGCTATTCATGCCTATGAGCACCTTCCACACAAAACTATTGAAAGGCTCAGCCAATACCGCAGGGCATTACTGATTTGCCTTGCCGACGGAAAAACGCATATTTTTTCACACGAAATTGCGCGGATACAACACATCACCGCCGTCCAGGTCCGGCGCGACCTGATGCTCATCGGATATTCGGGTACACTTCGCAAAGGCTACAATATTCAGGAACTGATTGATCTGATCAGTGATATCATCGACAGCGACAATGTCATACGAGTCGCGATCATGGGACTGGGTGACCTGGGGCATGCCATCTTGAACTACTTTAACGGCAAAAGGTCAAAGCTTCAGATTGTTGCGGGATTCGATGTCAATCCGAAAAAAATCGGAACAGTCTTTAACAATGTGCCCTGCTACGCTGTGGAGGACATCCCGGAAGTCATCAAAAGGGAAAACATCAGCATCGGCATCATCACCGTCCCGGCCAGGCAGGCACCCCTGACTGCCGAGCGACTCGTGAATGCCGGCGTCAAGGGAATCCTTAATTACACGCCCACCCCCTTGCATGTTCCTGAAGGTGTTTATCTTGAAGAGTATGACATGATCACCACCCTTGAAAAACTGGCATTTTACGTGAAACTGGCCGACGAAAGATCGAAAGCCGGATCAAGAAAATAGCTGCCCCTTTAAACAATCGTAATTCTTGTTCCGCCGTTGTCAACCCCCAACAGGGTTGTGTCGGTGATGATGGTGTCTTTACCCGTACGTTCCACGAAACTGATGGCTGCCCTGATCTTCGGTGCCATGCTGCCTTCGGCGAACTGCCCCTCGTCGAGGTAGTGCTGTGCCCGGGCGATGCTCATACGGTCGATGGTTTCCTGTTGGGGGGTGTTGAAATTGAGACAGACTTTTGGGATGTCGGTCAGGATGAAAAAGCGGTCGGCCCTGATCTGGGTAGCCAGCAAAGCCGATGCAAGGTCCTTGTCAATCACGGCATCAATTCCCTGGATTTTGTTTTCTTCAACAAAAAAACAGGGAATGCCTCCTCCGCCAACAGCGATGACGATGTGGCCTTCACGGGCAATTCTTTCGATGGATACCCTGTTGAAGATCATCATGGGTTTGGGTGAAGCAACCACTTTTCGCCAGCCGCGACCGGCAGGGTCTTCCTTAAACACGGAATCGGTTTCATCCCGGGCCTGGTCCGCTTCCGCTTTGGTGTAGTACGGGCCAACAGGCTTGCTTGGATTCCGGAAAGCAGGATCGTCCTTATTGACCAGTACCTGTGTGATGATGGAAATAATGTCACGGTCAAGGTCTTCCATCATCAGGACGTTGCGCAATTGTTGCTCGAGCATGTAGCCGATAAATCCCTGCGAATAGGCCACACTCACATCCAGCGGCATGTCAGGAATGCCGTACATTTTATGCCCTGCTGCATTGGCCAGAAAAATATTGCCCACCTGCGGGCCGTTGCCATGGGTGAGCACCAGGTTGTAGTCCTTGCGAATCAGCTTTACCAGGTTCTTACTGGCGTCAAAGGCATTTTCCTCCTGCTCACTGATGGTTCCCTTTTGTCCCGCCCTCAACAAAGCATTTCCTCCAAATGCCACTACCGCCAACTTACTCATGTCAAAATTTTTTATGAATGAAAAAAGGAATGCAAAATTAACATAAAAATCAGAGTACACAACGACAAGGGCAGCCGGGCGGGCTATCCGCTTTAGCATGCTCGCAGCGGCGGTGTTTCGCAACGCCCGTGCGTGGTCTTTCCCTGTCAGCCTCCGCCGGGCGGCTCAACATCCGCCGCCGCTTCGCAAGGCTGCCGCTCCTATCCCTGCTGCGGAGATGAAGAAGCACTTTTGCACATTTGCCGGGATGGTTTCTTTTGTAAATTTGTAATGACATATTTACCTGATTGAACAGAAAAAATAATCCCATGTTAAAAGTTACATCCCCTTATAATTTTGAAACCATCAGCGAAATACCGCTGGCGGGCAAAGCCGAAGTGGAACAGGCACTGGCCACGGCTTACAGCCTTTTTTCCGACCGGTCACAGTGGCTTCCCGCATACCGGCGTATTGAAATCTTACAAAAGGTAGCCAAAATCATGAAAAGCCGGGTGGAAGCGCTGACAAAAACTGCTGCCGAAGAAGGTGGCAAGCCCTACATGGATTCCAAAGTGGAGGTCATGCGAGCCATCAACGGTGTGGAAATCGCAATCCGTGAGATTGCAGGCCTTAAAGGCGAGCAGATACCCATGGGGCATACCCCTTCATCGGAGGGGCGACTGGCATTTACCATCCGTGAGCCCATCGGCGTGGTAGTGGCCATCAGTGCTTTCAACCATCCGCTGAACCTCATCATTCACCAAACGGTAACGGCCATTGCCGCGGGTTGTCCGGTCATTGTCAAACCCGCTCGCACCACGCCCCTGTCGTGCCTGGCATTCGATGCCATACTCAAAGAAGCCGGTTTACCCTATGGCTGGTGCCGGACCATCGTATGCGACAACGCCAATGCCGAATTGCTGGCCACCGACCGGAGGGTTGGCTACTTTTCGTTTATCGGCTCGGCCCGTGTGGGTTGGTCCCTGAAGTCGAAGCTGGCGCCGGGAACGGCCTGTGCCCTGGAGCACGGCGGTGCCGCACCGGTGATCGCGGAAGCCGATGCGGATTGGGAAAACATGATTCCTTCTCTGCTTAAGGGCGGATTTTATCATGCCGGACAGGTTTGTGTTTCGGTGCAACGGGTGTACGCTCACGAATCCATAGCCGAAAAGCTGGCCCATGAGCTGGCTTCCCGGGCGAAAAAGCTGATCGTCGGCAATCCCCTGGATCCGAAAACCGAAGTGGGGCCGCTTATCCTTCCTGAGGAAGTTGATCGTGTGGAAATGTGGGTCAGGCAGGCTGTGGAAAAGGGCGCACGGCTGCTGTGCGGCGGCAAACGCATCTCGGACAGTTGCTACGCGCCTACGGTGCTCTTCAACCCGCCCGGGGATGCGCTGGTGTCCAAAGAAGAAATTTTCGGCCCCGTGGTTTGCGTTTATTCCTACAGCGACCGCGATGAAGCCATCCACCGGGCCAATGCGGTGCCCTTCATTTTCCAGGCTGCCGTTTTTACGCAGGACATTGACGCGGCACTGGACACCGTGAACAAGCTCAACGCCACAGCCGTAATGGTAAACGACCACACAGCCTTCCGGGTGGACTGGATGCCCTTTGGCGGCAGAAACCATTCGGGCATAGGTACAGGCGGTATTCCCTACTCCATCCATGAAATGACCGCCGGGAAGCTGGTGGTGATCAAAAGAAAGTGAGGGAAAAGCGGACTATTTTTGTACATAGGCGAGTTTGTTCTACTGATGACCATCAAAGCGGGCAGAAAAAAGCAATCCCTCTTGATGTAAGATAAGTTTATGTATTGCCTCGCTGTGATTCTAAAAGATCCGATATTCCCATTTTTAAAAAAAATACGGCGCTGCACGCAAATAAATAATCAAATCTACCATCGCTGACGTTGCGCAAGCCACCCGGAAGAGCCGTAACACGTTTTTTCCACCGCCAACCGGGTTTTGGAAAAATGCATTCGGCTTTTTTGGTCCAAAGGATTCAAAGGTTGTTCGGTAAACGACATTGTCGAAGAAACAGGTGTGAACCGTTTTTCGTTATACCATGAGTTTCAGCATAAAGAAGGACTTTTATGCAGCTCGTTAAAACTTTACAAAGAAAGGTACGCCAATCCGAGCTTAGAAATTTTAAACAAGAATGGAAATCCAAAGGAAATTTTGTATGCCTTTTTTAGAAGTTATTTGAAGCAAACAGGCACACAGCAGGGATGTTATATTTTGCACATTGGCACCGAACTGGCCGATTCCGATTTAAAGATCAAAGAGCTGATCGGTGAATATGTCAGTGAAATTGAAAGCCTGATCAATGCCATGTTGGTGCGGAACGGTCAGCCCGTTTCGGATGCAGCATTTTATGCAAGACATTTGACCGGCCTTTTCTGTACGGCCATGAGTTTTTGCCTGATTTTACCGGAGGATCAAAAAAAATATCACATCACAAACGGGATCAATATCATTTTCAATAAAAAACTCAATCATGCCTAAAGTTTTGAATAACACCTACGAAGAGCTTGTTGTGAAAGCGCAGGAACTGTTTTGGCTCAATGGCTACAAAGGGGTTACGGTTCAGGACCTGTCTGACCATCTTGAGGTCAGCGAATCAACCATTTACAATAAATACACAAAGGATTTACTGTTTTTGGATTCATTGGAATATTATACGTCAACCTATTCCGATCCTTTTTTGAAGCAACTCATGGAAACAACGGAAGGCAAAGATGCGCTCAAAGGATTTTTTTACAAACTCATTGACGCCTTGATAGATAAGACATTTCCCAGAAGCTGCCTGATGGTCAACACCGTTGTTGAGATCCGGAACGAAAATG
>JAJRWG010000182.1 GCA_024276895.1 Bacteroidota bacterium | reverse complement strand
GGTGAAATTGAAGATGAATACGACCAAAGCGGTGACCTTGAAAAAATGATCTCGGAGAACGAGTACCTCTTTTCAGCCAGGCTGGAGATTGATTTCCTGAACGAAAAGTACAAACTGAACATCCCCGTGTCAGACGAATACTAGACCCTTTCGGGTTTCATCATCCATCACCACGAAAGTATCCCGGCCCTGCACGAGCTCATCAAAATCAGCCCATTTGTTTTTACAGTTTTAAAATCCAGCGAAAATCGTATCGAAGAAGTGAAGCTCGAAGTTGAAAAGGCCTGATCCTGCGGCAACTGCCTGCCACATCGCCACGCTTTGGAAGATAACGGAACCTCCGTTTTACAGGCAGGCAAACGAATTGATTTCGAGGCAATAGACGCGGCAAAACCGAATTTGAATTATTTTTTTCATTGTATCATTTACATTTGTACATTTGCACCTCCAAAAAATAAAATAAATTAGAGAGAAATGGCAGCTATCGGAAGTATCAGAAAACATGGAACTTTGCTGATTATCGTTATTGGTCTTGCTTTGCTGGCCTTTATCCTGGGTGACCTTTCCAAGTCAACCAGAAAAGGTTCGCACGAAGTGAACATCGGTGAAGTGGAAGGCGATAAAATAACTTACATGGATTTCGCCAGACAGGTTGAGTTGAACACTGCCGCTGCAAAGCAACAACAGAAAAAAGAATACCTGAGTTCGGACGAGGCTTTCAGGATCAAAGAAGAAACCTGGAGGTACCTGGTGAGGAAAATCATCATGGAAAATGAATATGAAGACCTGGGCGTTGCCGTTACCAAAGCCGAACTGGCCGAATTAATCCAGGGCGTTAATCCACACCCTTTGATTCAGCAGTATTTTGCAGACCCCAACACGGGTAAGTATGACAGAAACCTTATCAGGCAGTACCTGCGCGACCTTGACAAACTTTCACCCGAGTCGAAACAACAATGGCTGCAATTTGAAAAATTCATCAAAGACGACCGCCTGAAGCAAAAATACAACAGCCTGATCACACAGGCTTACTATGTACCTAAAGCACTGGCAAGACGCAGTTTCCAGGACGAAAACACCACGGCCAGGATCACCTACGTGGCTGCACGCTACCAGGATGTTCCCGACAGCGTGATCACCGTTACCGATGAGGATTACGAAAAGTACTACGACAAGAACAAGGAACTATTTAAAGAAAAAGCAACCCGCGACCTGTCGTACGTCATTTTTGAGGTGAAGCCTTCGATGAAGGACTTGCAGGCAGCCAAAAAAGAAATTTACGATATTTACGAAGAGCTTAAGCAAACGGATGACGTAATTCGTTACGTAACCATGAATTCCGATAACCGGTACGACAGCAGTTGGAAAGTACAGGGACAATTGCCCCTGCAAATCGACACGCTGATGTTCAACAGCGAAATCGGAACGGTCAGCGAACCTTACTTTGAAAATGAGACTTATCACATTGCACGTCTGGTTGATATTGCTTATCGCCCCGATTCGATGAAAGCAAGCCACATCCTGATTGCTTACCAGGGTGCCCTGCGCGCCAACCCCCAGATCAAAAGAACCCGCGAACAGGCCAAACAACTGGCCGACAGCCTGCTGAACGTCATCAAAAAATCACCTAAAAAGCTGGAAGAACTGGTCACCCGGTACACCGACGACCCTACTGTTCAGCAAAACAACGGTGACTTGGGCTGGTTTGCTGACGGCGCTATGGTGTACCAGTTTAACGAGGCCGTTTACAAAGCCAAAAACGGTAGCGTTACTTTCGCCGAAACACCTTTCGGTTACCACATCATCAAAGTGACCGGGAAAAAAGAAAACGTGAAAAAAGTGAGGGTAGCTATGATCGACCGCAAGGTGCTTCCCAGCAACGAAACTTACCAGCAAACTTTTGCACAGGCAAGCAAGCTGGCTGCCGAAAACAAAACACTGGAAGAGTTTGACAATGCCGTTTCGGAAGAAAGGCTGAACAAGCGCAGCATGCCGAAAATCGAACAGATGAGCAACTACATTGCAGGACTGAAAAACCCCAGACAAATTGTCCGGTGGGCCTTTGACGAAGAAACCGAAGTCGGCCAGGTGTCACAGGTTTTCGACCTCGAAGACATGTTTGTTGTAGCCGTGGTAACTGCTAAGTCCGAGGGAGGTTATCCACCCCTGTCGGAGGTGAAAAGCAGGATTGCAGTACTGGTGAGTAACGAAGTGAAGGGCAGACTACTGTCAGAGCAGATGAAGCCGAACAAACAAGACCTTGATCAGCTTGCCGAACAATTTAATACCGAAAAAGTTGACGTCAATGCACTGACTTTCACTTCACGGAATCTACAGGGTTATGGCCAGGAGAAAAAAGTGATTGGAACCGTTTTCGGACTTGAAAAGGGAGATATTACAGATCCTATTCCCGGTAACGGCGCTGTGTTTGTGGTGAAAATCGAGAACATTGCCAAAGCCCAGGACAAAGACAATTACCTGACCACCATCAACAAAATGCATACGTCCTTTAAACAAAGGGTTGACCAGGATATGGCCTACCGTGCCCTGGAAGAGTCACTTGAGGTGGAAGACAACCGTATTCTTTTCTATTAATCGCTTCGCCCTTACAACAGGTTCAGCCTGTTGGCATCCTGCTTGATGAAAATAAAAAGCAGGATGGTAAATGCCCAAAGCGATGAGCCCCCATAGCTGAAAAAAGGAAGCGGGATGCCCACAACAGGCGCCAGACCAATGGTCATGCCGATGTTGACGGCAAAATGGAAAAAGAAAATGGAGGCGACTGCATAGCCGTAAATCCTGCTGAAGTGCGATTTCTGCCGTTCGGCAAGTACGATCAGGCGGATCAGGAAAAAGACAAAAAGCAGGATGATCGTACTTGTGCCTGCGAATCCCCATTCTTCCCCAACCGTGCAGAAAATGAAATCGGTGGTTTGCTCGGGCACAAAGTGGTAACGTGTGAGCATCCCTTTTCGGAAGCCTTTCCCTTTGAGCCCGCCCGAACCGATAGCTATTTTCGACTGGTTCACGTTGTAACCGGCTCCGCTGGGGTCCTTTTCGATGCCCAGCATCACATTGATCCTTTTTTTCTGGTGAGTAGCCAGCACATTTTCGTAAGCGTAATTCACACTGAAAACGAACACAATCGAAAACAACATTCCCGCAAGCAGGGGTTTGATGCGTTTCCGCATTTTCTTAAAAAGCGCGAACAGCAACACTGCAATTACAGTTACTCCTGCACTTACCCACACCTCGCCGAACAAAAGCGTAAGGATAAACAACAAAGCGGCAAATACTCCCACCACAATGAAAGCACCCGAAATCCCTTCGCGGTAAAGCACCAGTACAAAAGCCGCGTAAACCAGCGCCGAGCCGGTGTCGTTTTGCAAGAGGATCAGCAGGGCGGGAAGGGTGATGATGACCACCGATACCAGTTTGGTTTTTAAACGCTGGATGTTGGTGTTGATGGAACTCAGGTACCTGTACAAAGCCAGGGCGGTGGCAAACTTGGCGAACTCAGCCGGCTGGATGCTCAGGCTTCCCAGATCGATCCACGACTTTGAACCGGCCACTGTTTTCCCGAAAAGCAAAACAGCCATCAGCAGCAACAGTATCGAAAAATAAATGATGTAGGAAAAAGCTGAAAAAAACTGTGCATCGATGATCAGGATGACAACCGCCAGCAGCAACGCCAGTCCGATCCACACAATTTGCTTACCGTAACGTTGCGAAAAATCAAATACATTCACCACCTCTTCGTCGGAAGAGGCCGAATAAATGCTCAGCCACCCGAAAAAAACCAGCAACAGGTACATCAGCACTGTCAGCCAGTCCATGTTTGCTATGGTGTTTTCTCTTCTCAAGTCAGCTTTTCGTTAAGGTTTATTTTTTCAGTTGTTGTCCGTTTTTTCTTTTTCACCGTGGATCAGATCGCTTTCCAGCATGCGTTGCTCAATGCCTTTCCGTTTCACTTCACCGGTCAGGTATTTTTCAATCATCAGGCTGGCGATGGGCGCCGCCCAGGTGGAACCGAAACCTGCGTTTTCCACGATCACGGTGATGGCAATTTGCGGGTTCTCCAGCGGGGCAAAGGCAATGAAAAGCGAGTGGTCTTCGCCGTGCGGGTTTTGCACGGTGCCTGTTTTTCCGCACTGGGTAATGCTGTCCATTTTGTACCAGCGGGCCGTACCGTGCTGGCCTTCGAAAACATCGAGCATGGATTTTTGGACGATGTCAAAATGTTTAGCCTCAATGGTGGAAACTTGCTTCCTGGTGAACTTTTCAGGAAAGCCTTCTTTCCCTTCGATCTTGCGTAGCAGGTGTGGCGGATAGTAAAAGCCCTTGTTGGCAATAACGGCTACCAGATTAGCCAGTTGAATGGGCGTGACGAGAATTTCGCCCTGTCCGATGCTCAGCGAGCGAACCGTCAGGGCATTCCAGCTACCACGGTAAAGTTTATCGAAATAGGCTCTTGAGGGAATGTTACCACTGACTTCGTAAGGGATGTCGGTATTGAATTTTGTCCCAAAGCCCAGGCTGACCACGTCCCTGTGCCAGTTTTCAAAACCCTGCTTGACATCACCGGGCTTGTTGAGGGTACTTTTGAAAGTATTCCAGAAATAAGGATTGCACGACTGGGTAATGGCTTCCTCGAGGTTGAGGGGTGATTTGTGGTTGTGGGTGCATTTGATGGGTGCCGAAAGCGGGCCCATGCAATTGAACTTTGTCTGAGGTCTGATGGCCTTTTCCTGCAGGGCAATTAGTGCGTTGATCATTTTAAAAGTGGATCCGGGCGGGTAGGTTCCCGAAATGGCACGGTTCAGCAGCGGTTTCAGCGTATCATCGCGCAGTGCGCGGTAATTTTCCGAACGCTTCCGCCCCACCAGCATGTTGGGGTCGTATCCCGGGCTGGTGACCATCGCCAGAATTTCACCCGTGCCGGGCTCGATGGCCACAATACTTCCTTTTTTGTTTTGCATCAGCTGTTCACCGTAGCTTTGCAGGTCGGCATCCAGGCTGATGAAAATGTCCTTCCCGGGTACCGCCAATGTGTCGTATCTGCCGTCCTGATAGCTGCCTTTCTCACGGTTGTGCACGTCCACGGCAAGTACCTTCATCCCTTTTTTTCCATGCAGATCGTTTTCGTAGTACTTTTCAATCCCCGATTTACCGATGTAATCGCCGGTACGGTAGTAGGGGTCTTTTTCAATTTCTTTTTTACCCACCTCGCCGATGCTGCCCAGCAGGTGTGCGGCAATGGGGCGGGGGTACTCGCGCAGGGTGCGGGTCTGCAGATAAAAGCCGGGAAAGCGGTAAAGCTCTTCGCCGATAAGTCCGCCGTCGCTTTTGGAAATCTGCCTGGCAAAAACCGATGGCTTGTAATAGGAGTAGTGCATGGCTTTTTGCAGTTGTTTTTCGTATTCCTCCCTGTCAATTCCTAGCATGCGGCACAGCAGGGCAGTGTCGTGGGCCTTGACCTGACGGGGGATGACCATCAGGTCGTAAGCCGCATTGTTAAACACCAGCAGCTCGCCGTGACGGTCTTTGATACGTCCCCGGGCAGGGTACTGGGTCACGTAGCGCAGCACGATGTTTTCGGCCGTGTGCTGGTAGCGGTTGTCGGTTACCTGCAAAAAGTACAGCCTGATCATAAACACCAGCCCGATCAGGATAAATATCCCCATTATAATTATTTTCCGGGAGGAGTAATCTTTTTTGTACATCTTGAAACTGCTGATTTGCAACCGTTTTGTAAGGGCCCAAGGCCTGACCTCACTCCCTACAAAGTTAAGATGTTTTGGTCTTGCTGAAAATGCTGAAGAGAATTTAATTTTGCAACAAGGGTTATTCAGAAAAAACCGGGGCTAAGATTATTTCACCCGGATGATCTCACCCGTTTCAATCTTATTGCTTTTGTTCAGCGCCCTGTCGTAAATGTAAGCGGAGAACTTGATGGTGTCTAAATCGGAAATGGGGTTGTAAATGAACAGGGTATCCTGGAAAATACCCTTGATGGAAAGGTTGCCGCTTCGCGGGGTAAGTACGGGAAAACGACCGTTAAACGTAAGGGTGTCATAGCGTAGTGAATCGGGGTTCCACGAAAGCAGGGGCACCTCCACAAAAACCCCGTTCTGTTTTTCGAAATAATTGATGATGAGGTTGTAGTAGTATTCGCCGCCGAAGTTGAAGGGCGGATCGGTATCCTGGTCGCTCAGCCCCAGGTCGCCGTCGCCGTCGGTGTACGAAAATTCCAGCACCCCACGCTCGGTGATGCCGTTCACCGGATTGGCCAGCAGGATGAAGCGTTCAAATTTGATGACCGGCTCGGGCGGGTAGTTTTCAAACTTGTTGCAGCCCCAATATGCCGACAGGCCAAGGATGAAAAGAATAAAAGCTATTTTTGTGAGACGACTCATGTGCAATTGCAAAGTACGTTAAAAAACACTTGTCTGCTGTAATCACCAAGAAATATGCCAAACCCGGGTAAAATCGAAGCACAAATTTTTACAGTGGACAGCACTGAAAAGTTTAACGAACTGGTGCTGGAAATATTTCGTTTCCAGTACGAAAATATCATGGTTTATCGCCATTTTGTCGATTACCTGCAATGCAAGCCCCGGCAGGTCAGCCACTTTTCGGAGATTCCTTTCCTGCCCGTCGAAATGTTCAAAACACACAAAATACTGGCTCGCGGCCTGCAAAGCGAGCTGGTGTTTACCAGCAGCGGCACCACCGGCAAGCTGACCAGCCGTCATTTTGTGGCGCACCCTGATTTGTACGTTTCCAGTATCAGCAAAGGGTTCCGGCGCTTTTTCGGCCCGCCGGGGGATTTTGTTTTCCTGGCCCTGCTGCCCTCTTACCTGCAACAGGGCGGTTCCTCTCTGGTGTTCATGGCCGAAAAACTCATGGAACTGAGCGGCCATCCCCAAAACGGCTTTTACCTGCACGCATACGAAAAGCTGTCTGCCACACTTCAGAAACTCAGGAACGACGGGCAAAAAACCATGTTGCTGGGGGTTACTTACGCACTGCTCGACCTGGCCGAACAATTCCCCCTCGACTTTCCCGGACTTTATCTGGTGGAAACCGGCGGGATGAAGGGCCGGCGAAAAGAGATGGTTCGTGAAGAACTGCATGCGGTGCTTAAAAAGCCTTTGGGGTAAAAGCGGTTTGTTCCGAGTACGGCATGACCGAGCTGCTTTCGCAGGCCTGGTCAGGGGGTGAAGGTGTTTTTGAAACACCCCCCTGGATGAAGGTGCTCATCCGCGATGTGAACGACCCGCTGACCCTGATTGCCGATGGCAAATCCGGCGGCATCAACGTGATTGATCTGGCGAACCTGTACGCTTGTTCCTTCATCGCCACCCAGGACCTGGGAAGGCTGCTGCCCGGCGGCAGGGGAAAGTTCACCGTGCTGGGACGTTTCGACAACAGCGATGTGCGGGGCTGTAATTTGCTGGTGGATTAAAACAAGCGACCCTGACTTCCGGAAGGCACCGGCTGCACCAGCTCGGGGCCGTCGTTTTTCGGACTGTCCACTTTTGTCGAAACCGGGTAAGCCTCCATTTTTTTGCTGTCAAAAGGTCTGAGCAGCCGGGTAAGCAGCTCGACATTTTCTTCTTTCAGCCAGTCCTGCTCCCGCTCGCGGGGAAGGATCACTGGCATACGGTCGTGGATGCTTTCCATCAGACTGTTGGCCTTGGTGGTGATGATGGAAAACGAATGGACTGTCCGCCCTTCGGCATCTTTCCAGCTTTCCCAGATGCCAGCAAAGGCAAAGAGCTCTTCGTTCTTCAGAAAAATGCGGAAGGGGGTTTTGTCGCTTTTTCGCCATTCGTAGAAGCCGTTGGCGGGAATCAGGCACCGCCGCTTCCGCAATGCCTGCCGGAAGGCCGGTTTTTCCGCCAGTGTTTCGGCGCGGGCGTTGATCAGTTTAAAGCCGATCCGCGGGTCTTTGGCCCAGAAAGGGATGAGTCCCCAACGGAAAAAACGCAGTTCGCCAGGCAGCTTGTTCGCAATGACCGGAAGTTGTTGCGACGGCGCGCAGTTGTATGCCGGTGAGAACATTTCGTCGAACACCTCAACGTTGAAGCGTTCGGAAATCTGCCTGCCTTTTACCGATAATTGAAATCTGCCGCACAAAATGAGTGTAAAGTTAAAAGTTGAAAGTTGAAAGTGTAAAGTTTAAAGTTTGTTTAAAATTTGCTGTTCACCAGTTTGCTGATCGCGGTTTTCATCACTTCGTCGTGGTCGAATGCCAGCTCGGGCAGCTCATTTACATCGAACCATTTTACCTCGCGAGCATCGTCGCCGGCCAGGGCTGTTTGTCCGTCTTTAAGCATGCCCCAAAACACCACCGAAACGGTGTGCCCCCTGGGGTCGCGGCCGGGGGTGCTGAAAGCATGCAGTTGCCTGAGCGTGATGTTTTGCAGGCCTGTTTCTTCCTGCAGTTCGCGGGCGATGGCCTCTTCCAGACTTTCGTCCATGTCAACAAAACCGCCGGGCAGCGCCCATGCACCCTGAAAAGGAGGATGCTTGCGCCTGATCAGGAGCACTTCGGTTCCGCCGGCTTTCTTTCTGAAAACAACGGCATCCACGGTCAGTACCGGACGGGGGTAGGTGTAGGTGTAACTCAAGTGTTTTGTTTTTTGAACCAAAAGTACGAAGAATGCGGGAGGTGGAATCCCCCCGGCCCTAATTGTTTGTGCACCTCAATAGCACAACCAATAATCTTTTTTGATATTTTATCT
>JAJRWG010000181.1 GCA_024276895.1 Bacteroidota bacterium | reverse complement strand
TGCAACACCGGCCATCGAAAGTTTTTTCAACACGCAAACGGGAAAGTATGCCCTGGCAACCCTGACCGAACGCTACAGCGGCATCACCCTTCCGGAGATCGTGGTGGTGAACATGAAAGAACAGCATCACCGCAAGCTGCTACGCTCGCATTTCTCATCCGTGCTGCTTGACAACATCAAAGCGTCTTTGGAAGCGGGCAAGCAGGTCATCCTCTTTCAAAACCGCCGCGGCTTTTCCCTGCGCATCGAGTGCGAGGTCTGCAATTGGGTTCCGGAATGCAAACACTGCGACGTCACCCTGACCTATCACAAACACAGCGAGCTGCTCAAATGCCACTACTGCGGATACGCCATCGCCGTGCCGGGCAGCTGCAGCGATTGCGGCAGCACCGACCTGAAGATGAAAGGCTTCGGCACCGAGAAGGTGGAAGAAGAACTGGCCCTGTTGCTTCCCGAAGCACGCATCAGCCGCCTGGACCTGGACTCCACGCGCACCAAACACGCATTTCAGCGCATTTTCCACGATTTTGAAACCGGAAAAACCGACATCCTCACGGGAACCCAGATGGTCACCAAAGGGCTGGATTTCGACAACGTGGCGGTGGTGGGCATCCTCAGCGCCGACAACATGCTCAGCTTCCCCGACTTCAGAGCCCACGAACGCAGCTACCAAATGATGGCACAGGTGAGCGGGCGCGCGGGTCGAAAAAGTCAAAGGGGGAAAGTCATCATCCAGACCTGGCAACCCTCACACCCGGTCATCAAAGACGTTGAGGCCAACGATTACGAAAGCATGGTGGAACGTGAATTGTCCGAGCGCCGGCGCTTCAACTATCCGCCCTACTACCGGATGATCGTGGTACGGATGAAACACAAAAACCCGCAACTGCTCAGCGAGGCAGCCTTTGCTTTCGGCAAGGCAATGCGCGCAAAGTTCGGCAGGCGGGTACAAGGCCCCGAACCGCCGCTGGTGTCGCGCGTACGTTCGTACTACATCCGTCAGCTCATCCTGAAAAACCCGCGACAGGCCCGGCAGGCAGACATCAAAAAACAGATACTCGGCATTTTGGAGAACTACCGCAAACTCGCAAAATTCAAATCCGTGCTGGTGCAGTTTGATGTGGACCCGCAGCGAACATAAGTTTACGGGACAAGAAGGAGGTGACCTCACAAATTAGAAGCCGGAAGACCGGAGTCAAAATAAAATATTTTCAAAATACTTCTTGCGAATTAAACAAATGTTTTTACCTTTGCAGCCCGTTTCAGGAGAGTTTCGATAAAACTAACTGAAACAGATTGAGTTAAATAAAAAGGGACCTGACAAGGTAAAACGATATAGGTCTCCGGCGCAGCCCGATTTCAAAAATAAGGTTGCGAAAGTTTTGAAAAAAACCATCCGGTTTACCTCCCTTGTTCAATTTCCCGAAAAAATAAAAAAAGGCAGAAGTGTCGTTTTAAATAATTTATACTTTTGCGCGCTCAAAAAATAAGGAGCACGGTTTAAAAACAAAGTAATATGCCGACAATACAACAGTTAGTTAGAAAAGGCCGTAAGAAACTGGTTGACAAAAGTAAATCGCCGGCTTTGGACTCTTGTCCGCAGCGTCGTGGTGTTTGTGTAAGGGTTTATACGACCACACCCAAAAAACCGAACTCGGCCATGCGTAAAGTTGCCAGGGTAAGGCTTACAAACGGTAAAGAAGTAAATGCCTACATTCCGGGCGAAGGCCACAATCTCCAGGAGCACTCCATCGTGATGATCCGTGGCGGTCGTGTGAAAGACCTTCCCGGTGTACGTTACCATATCATTCGTGGTGCGCTGGACACTTCGGGTGTTGAGGGCCGTACACAGCGCCGATCAAAATACGGGACCAAACGCCCCAAGAAATAAAATAATTAACAGCTTAAGCTTGTTGAAAAATGAGAAAAAGTAAACCGAAAAAACGCATCATCCTTCCCGATCCCAAATTCAACGATGTTTTGGTGACCAAATTTGTGAACAACATCATGTTGGAAGGGAAGAAAAGTGTTGCTTACAGAATATTTTACGAAGCCATGGAAGTGGTTGAGGAAAAACTGCAGGAAGACCCGCTGGAAGTCTGTAAAAAAGCGCTGGCCAACGTTACCCCTTCGGTGGAGGTAAAAAGCCGCCGTATCGGAGGAGCCACTTTCCAGATCCCTTCGGAAATTTATGCCGGCCGTAAGCAATCCATCGGCATGAAAAATCTGATCAGCTTCGCCCGCAAGCGTCACGAAAAAAGTATGGGACGCAAACTGGCAGGAGAGATCATGGCAGCTTATAAAGAAGAAGGTGCCGCCTTTAAAAAGAAGGAAGACACCCACCGCATGGCTGCTGCCAACAAAGCATTCTCACACTTCAGGTTCTAAAAATGCACTCTGCAGCTACTAAAATGACTACAACGCCCAACATAAGCAATAAGCTCAGGTTTACCAGGAATATCGGCATCATGGCCCATATTGACGCGGGGAAGACCACTACCACCGAGCGCATTTTGTTCTATACCGGGCGTAACTACAAGATCGGCGAGGTACACGAAGGCGCTGCCACCATGGACTGGATGGTTCAGGAGCAGGAGCGCGGCATTACCATTACCTCGGCTGCGACAACAGTTTTTTGGGAACTGTTCGACAAAAAATACAAGATCAACATCATCGACACCCCCGGCCACGTAGATTTTACGGTTGAGGTAGAACGTTCACTTCGTGTTCTGGACGGGGCGGTTGCATTGTTTTGTGCCGTCGGCGGGGTGGAACCCCAGTCGGAGACTGTCTGGAGACAGGCAAACAAGTACAAGGTGCCCCGCATCAGCTTTGTCAACAAAATGGACAGGGCAGGGGCCGATTTCTTCGGCGTGGTCGAGCAAATGAAAGATCGTCTGGGTGCTAATCCGGTACCCATTCAGATACCCATTGGCAGCGAAGAAGATTTCAAAGGAGTTGTCGACCTGGTCAAAGACAAAGCTTTTGTCTGGGACTAGTCGGACAAAGGAATCACCATCGTTGAAATTCCCATTCCCGATGACCTTCAGGAAATGGCCCGGATCTATCGCATGAAACTCATCGAAGGTGTTGCCGAGGAGCGGGAAGAATTGCTGGAGAAATTCATGGACGATCCGCATTCCATCACCGAAGCAGAAATGATAGAGGTGATCAGAACCTCCACCCTGAACATGACCGTAACACCGGTGATGTGTGGTTCGGCATTTAAAAATAAAGGTGTTCAAATGTTGTTGAACGCCATCATTGAGTTTTTACCCAGTCCGTTGGACATTGACGCCGTTGAAGGCATTAACCCGAAAAACGATCAGGTGGTGCATCTCCATCCCGATCCCGAAGATCATTTCAGCGCACTGGCTTTTAAGATCGCCACCGACCCCTTTGTGGGTCGCCTGTGTTTTTTCAGGGTATATTCGGGCAGGCTGAAAGCCGGTTCGTATGTTTACAATACGGCTACCAGAAAAAAAGAGCGCATCAGCCGCATCATGCAAATGCATGCCAACAAGCAGGAACCTCTCGAGGTAATTGAAGCCGGAGATATCGGCGCCGCTGTTGGTTTTAAAGAAATTCATACGGGTGACACCCTTTGTGACGAAAAGCACCAGGTGATCCTCGAGTCCATGACCTTCCCCAATCCGGTGATCAGCATTGCCATCGAACCTAAAACGCAAAAGGACATTGACAAAATGTCGCTTGCACTGGGTAAACTGGCAGAGGAAGACCCGACTTTTAAGGTAAAAATCGATCACGATTCGGGACAGACCATCATTTCAGGCATGGGCGAGTTACACCTTGACATTCTCATCGACAGGCTCAAGCGTGAGTTTGGCGTGGAATGCAACATCGGTCAGCCGCAGGTTTCTTACAAAGAAACAATACTTGGTGCAACAGAGCACCGCGAGGTGTATAAGAAACAAACCGGTGGCCGTGGAAAATTTGCGGACATCCAGTTCGAGCTCGGCCCGGCCGATAACGAACAGGAAGGTTTGCAGTTTATTGATCAGGTAAAAGGAGGAAACATTCCCAAAGAATTTATTCCTTCGGTAAGAAAAGGCTTTGAAACGGCCATGCAAAACGGCGTGCTGGCCGGTTTTCCGGTCGACAGCATGAAGGTGCGGTTGTTTGACGGTTCGTACCATGCGGTTGACTCCGACCAGCTTTCGTTCGAGATGGCTGCCAAGATCGGTTTCAAGTCGGCTGCAAGAAAAGTCAAATCGGCCTTGCTCGAGCCCATTATGAAAGTCGAAGTGGTAACACCCGACGATTACCTGGGCGAAATTACAGGCGATCTGAACAAAAGACGCGCCATCCTCGAAGATGTGACGGCCAAAGTAGGTTTCCAGGTCATCAGGGCAAAAGTACCCTTGTCGGAAATGTTTGGTTACGTAACTGCATTGCGAACCCTCAGCTCAGGCAGGGCAACTTCAACCATGGAGTTTGAAAGTTATGAGCAGGCCCCTGATTTTATTGCCGAGGAGGTTATCAAAAAAGTAAAAGGAATCATTAGCTAAAAAAATAATAACGTGAGCCAGAGAATTAGAATTAAACTGAAATCCTACGATCACAACCTGGTTGATAAATCGGCCGAGAAGATCGTAAAGGCAATCAAAGTAACCGGTGCTGTTGTCAGCGGTCCAATTCCGTTGCCTACTCACAAAAAGGTGTTTACCGTGAACCGTTCGACCTTTGTGAACAAAAAGTCGCGCGAACAGTTCGAGTTGGCCACCTTTAAAAGGTTGATGGATGTGTACAATTCATCTTCAAAAACAATAGATGCCTTGATGAAGCTGGAATTGCCCAGCGGTGTCGAGGTAGAGATAAAAGTGTAACACGAACGGCATAAAGAGCGAGAACAATGTCAGGATTATTAGGTAAAAAAATAGGCATGACCAGTGTTTATGATGAGAACGGGAAAAACATTCCCTGTACCGTCATTCAGGCAGGCCCATGTGTCGTGACCCAGATCCGCACCAAAGAAAAGGACGGTTACGAAGCCATACAACTGGCTTTTGACGACAAAAAGGAAAAGCACACCACCCGTGCAATGCAGGGGCACTTCAAAAAAGCCAACACCACCCCCAAAAGGTACGTTGCCGAGTTTACCCGTTTCGAAGAGAAGAAGAAACACGGCGAGGTACTCACGGTGGATGTTTTTATTGAAGGCGAATACATTGACGTGGTAGGTATCTCAAAAGGAAAAGGTTTTCAGGGTGTTGTCAAACGTCACGGTTTCCGTGGTGTGAACGATGCTACACACGGACAGCACAACCGCATGCGTGCACCGGGTTCCATCGGTGCTTCGTCATACCCTTCACGGGTTTTCAAAGGCATGCGCATGGCCGGCAGGATGGGCGGCAACCGCGTGAAGCTCATCAACCTTCAGGTGGTGAAGATCATCCCCGAAGAAAATGTAATCATTGTTAAAGGAGCGGTTCCCGGTCCGAATAATTCATACGTAAAAATTGAGAGATGGAGCTAAAAGTTCATAAGATCAGCGGAGAGGAAACAGGCCGCAAAGTGAAACTGGATGAGGCCATCTTTGGAATTGAGCCCAACGACCACGCCATCTACCTCGACACCAAGCAGTACATGGCACACCAGCGTCAGGGCACCCACGATTCGAAAGAAAGAAGCGATGTGATTGGCAGCACGCGGAAGATCAAACGGCAGAAAGGTACGGGCACGGCACGGGCAGGCAGTATCAAAAACCCCTTGTTCCGTGGTGGCGGCAGGGCCTTTGGTCCCCATCCCCGTCAGTACCACTTGAAACTGAACAAAAAGGTGAAACGCCTGGCACGCCTGTCGGCACTTAGCTACAAGGCAAAGGGCAAAGATATCGTCGTACTGGAAGACTTCAGTCTGGAAGCACCCAGGACCAAAGACTACATCCGCATCCTGGAGCAGTTGAAACTTAACGACAAACGCACTTTGCTGGTACTTAACAAGGCCGACAACAACATCAGGCTCTCGGCACGCAATCTGCAAAATGCCAGGGTCGTCAGAGCTGAAAGCCTGAACACTTACGAAATCCTTCACGCCAACAAAATCCTTTTTGTGGAAAGTTCGCTGAAGGCCGTCGAAGAAGCATTCTCAAAATAGAAAAAGACATAGAAAGATGAGTGTAATATTAAAACCGGTAATCACAGAGAAGATGACTGACAAGGGCGAAAAGCTCAACCAGTTTGGTTTTATTGTGGCCAAAACCGCCAATAAGATCCAGATCAAAAAAGAGGTTGAAGACCTTTACGGCGTTCAGGTACAATCTGTGAATACCATGAATTACTCAGGAAAAAGGAAATCGCGCAACACAAAATCAGGCGTTATTTCCGGTAAGACAAAAGCCTTCAAAAAAGCCATCGTTACGCTTGCCGAAGGTGAAACAATTGATTTTTTTAGCAACATTTAGAAATGGCACTGAAAAAATATAAACCGACAACTCCAGGTCAGCGCTTCAAGGTAATTAGCGCTTTTGACGACATCACGGCTACCAAACCCGAAAAGAGTCTGGTTACCGGTAAAAAAAGTACCGGCGGTAGAAACAGTGAGGGAAGAATGACAATCCGCAACGTTGGCGGAGGTCACAAAAAGAAATACAGGATCATCGACTTCAAGCGTGACAAGGAGGGTGTACCCGGCAAGGTCAAGACCATTGAGTACGACCCTAACCGTACGGCCCGTATCGCTTTGGTTTACTATGCCGATGGGGAGAAACGCTACATCATTGCGCCCCACGGGCTGAAGGTAGGTCAGGAGATCAAATCCGGCAAGGATGCCACCCCCGAGATCGGGAACGCCATGTACATGAGCGATATCCCCTTCGGAACGGTGATCCACAACATCGAGTTGCGTCCCGGACAAGGTGCCAAAATGGCCCGCAGTGCCGGTGCTTACGCACAGTTGATGAACCGTGAAGGTAAGTTTGCCATCATCAAACTGCCCTCGGGCGAAACCCGCATGGTACTGCAAAGCTGCAAGGCCACCATCGGAATTGTTTCCAATGCTGACCACCAGCTCGAAACATCCGGTAAAGCAGGACGCAACCGCTGGTTAGGCCGCAGGCCACGTGTTCGTGGTGTTGCCATGAACCCTGTCGATCACCCCATGGGTGGTGGCGAAGGTAAAGCCTCGGGCGGTCAGCCGCGTTCGCGCAAGGGATTGCCTGCAAAAGGCTACCGTACACGTTCAAAGAAAAAGGCTTCGAACAAATACATCATTGAAAGAAGGAAAAAATAACAAAGACCTTAATTGATTAAAATATGAGCCGTTCGTTAAAAAAAGGACCCTACATCGACATCAAACTTGAGAAAAAAGTGATGGCAAACGTTGACTCCGGCAAAAAAACCGTTGTCAAGACCTGGTCCAGGGCATCCATGATTTCTCCTGAATTTGTCGGTCAGACCATCGCCGTGCACAACGGCAACAAATTTATCCCGGTGTACATCACCGAGAACATGGTAGGCCACAAGTTGGGTGAGTTTGCACCAACCCGTTTATTCAGGGGACATGCCGGTAAAAAGAACAAAGGAAATAAATAACGTACTTAAAAATGGGATCGAGAAAACATAACAGTGCCGTAGCAAGAAAAGAAGCGCGTAAGACCTATTACGTTGCACGACTGCGGAATGTACCCACTTCACCACGCAAGATGCGGCTGGTAGCCGACATGATCAGGGGAATGGACGTTGAACCGGCTTTGAGCCTGTTGCAACACACCTCCAAAGAAGCTGCCGGTCGTTTGTACAAACTGCTCCGTTCGGCCATCGCCAACTGGGAAGTCAAAAACGAAGGTAAACGCATCGAGGACAACGCCCTTTACGTCAAGGAAATTTCCGTTGACAGTGGCCGCATGCTCAAGCGTATTCAGCCTGCCCCCCAGGGAAGGGCCCACAGGATCAGAAAAAGATCGAACCACGTTACCCTGGTGCTGGGCAACCGTGTTGAAGCTGAACAAGAAGTTGAAGTTAATGAAACCGCTACTGGCGACAATAAAGAATAAATAATGGGACAAAAAACAAATCCGATAGGCTTCAGGCTGGGAATCATCAAAGGATGGGATTCGTATTGGTATGGCGGGAAAGATTTCTCCACCAAGCTGGTTGAAGACGACAAGATCAGGAAATACCTGAATGCCCGTCTGGCCAAAGCCGGTGTTTCGAGAATTATGATCGAACGCACACTGAAACTGGTGACCATTACCATCAATACCGCCCGCCCGGGGATCATCATCGGAAAAGGCGGACAGGAGGTGGACAAGCTGAAAGAGGAGTTGAAAAAGCTCATCGGCAGCGAGGTACAGATCAACATCACCGAGATCAGAAGGCCTGAGCTTGACGCAAAAATCGTAGCGGGAAACATCGCCAAACAGATTGAAGGACGTATTTCGTTTCGCCGTGCCATTAAAACTTCCATTGCCTCGAGCATGCGCCTGGGTGCCGAAGGCATCAAGGTTCAGATTTCGGGCAGGCTGGGCGGTGCCGAGATGGCCCGTAGCGAAATCTACAAAGAAGGGCGTATTCCCCTGCACACCATCCGTGCCGACATTGACTACGCATTGGTGGAAGCCCACACAACCTATGGCCGTATCGGCATTAAGGTGTGGATCTTCAAAGGAGAGATTTACGGTCGCCCCGAACTGGTTGCCGTTACTCCGGACAGCAAATCCGGCCCAAGGCACACAACCCCCAAAGGCGGTGGCAGCAGGCAAAGAAGGAGAAGATAAGGCATTAAGCTTGAATTGAAAATACTTTAATACAAAGAAGCATGTTACAACCCAAGAAAACTAAATTCAGAAAACAACAAAAAGGCCGCATGAAGGGTAACGCCAGCCGCGGTCACCAGTTGGCTTTTGGATCGTTCGGAATAAAAACATTGCAGGAAGCATGGATCACCGGTCGCCAGATTGAGGCAGCACGTCAGGCGGTTACCCGTTACATGAAACGTGAAGGCCAGATCTGGATCAGGATTTTCCCCGACAAACCGGTAACCAAAAAACCGGCTGAAGTACGGATGGGAAAAGGTAAAGGAGCTCCTGAGTATTTTGTTGCCCGTGTAACCCCGGGTCGCATCATGTTCGAAGCCGAAGGCGTGCCCCTGGCCGTTGCCAAAGAAGCCATGCGGCTTGCTGCACAGAAATTACCTGTGAAAACCAGGTTTGTTGTCAGACGAGATTACGTTGAAGAAAAAGTATAAGCGCGATGAAACAGGAAGTAATAAAAGAGCTGAGCACGGCAGACATTATCGACAGGCTGGAAGAGGAAAAAAAACACCTCGTCAAGTTACGGATGAATCATGCCGTTTCACCACTCGATAACCCGCACCAGATCAGTGAAAACAAAAAAACAATTGCCCGGCTGAAAACCGAACTCAGGAAAAGGGAAATTGAAAATGAAAACACTAAGTAAACAGTAAAATGGAAAAAAGAAACTTACGGAAAGAAAGAACAGGACTGGTTGTGAGCAACAAAATGGACAAGTCCATTGTTGTTCAGATCGAACGCCGGATGCGGCATGCTGTTTACGGGAAGTTCATCACCAGAACCAATAAATTCATTGCACACGACGAAAAAAACGAGTGCAACATTGGAGACACTGTCCGCATCATGGAAACCAGGCCGTTGAGTAAGAATAAGAATTGGAGATTAGTAGAAATTATTGAAAGGGCTAAATAACAATGATACAGCAAGAATCAAGACTCGCAGTAGCCGACAACAGCGGCGCCAAAGAGGTCCTCTGCATCAGGGTGCTTGGCGGTACAAAAAGACGCTACGCCTCCATTGGCGATGAAATTGTCGTGACGGTTAAAAATGCCATTCCCGCCGGCAACATCAAAAAAGGAACTGTTGCCAGGGCTGTGGTCGTACGTACGGAAAAAGAAGTCAGAAGAAACGACGGTTCTTACATCCGTTTCGACGACAATGCCGTGGTGCTTCTGAACGCAAACGGCGAAATGATGGGTACCCGTATTTTCGGACCCGTTGCCCGCGAATTGCGCGAAAAACAGTATATGAAAATAGTATCACTTGCACCGGAGGTGCTTTAATGATTGAAAAAGGTTTAGTTATGACTAAGTTGCATATAAAAAAAGGTGACAACGTAATGGTGATCGCCGGTAACCATAAAGGGCAGTCGGGCCGTGTGCTGGTGGTTGACATGGAAAAGAAAAGGGCCATTGTGGAAGGTGTGAATCTCATGTCGAAACACACAAAACCCAATGCGCAAAATCCCAACGGCGGCATCGTTAAGCAGGAAGCACCTGTTCATGTGTCGAACCTGATGCTTATTGACAAATCGGGAAAGGCAACCAGAACAGGAAGAAAAAAAGATGAGAAAACCGGAAAATCAGTTCGTTATTCAAAAAAAACAGGGGAGGTGATTAAGTAATGGAAAATCAACCTAGATTACGGAAAAAATACTACGAGGAAATCGTTCCCGCGCTGATCAAAGAGATGGGCTACAAAACTGTGATGCAGGTGCCCAGGCTGACCAAGATTTCCCTGAACCAGGGCATCAGCGCTGCTTTGACCGATAAAAAACTCATTGATGTGGGCATTGCCGAAATGACGGCAATTACCGGCCAGAAAGCCGTACCCACCATTTCGAGGCACGACGTTTCCAACTTCAAGCTCAGAAAAGGAAACGCCATTGGGGTACGTGTCACCCTCCGCGGGGAAAAGATGTATGAATTTCTCGACAGGCTCGTGTCGGTGGCATTGCCGCGTGTACGCGACTTCAGGGGAATTAACGACAAAGGTTTCGACGGTCGTGGAAACTACACATTCGGTGTGACGGAACAACTGATCTTCCCCGAAATTGATATCGACAAAGTGAGCAGTGTAAACGGCATGGATATCACGCTGGTTACTACCGCACGTACCGACCGCGAAGGTTTTGCTCTGCTGAAAGCATTCGGATTACCATTTAAAAACCAAAAAAGATAATAAACCATGGCAAAAGAGTCGATGAAAGCGCGTGAGCGCAAAAGACAAAAAATGGTGGAAAAATATGCGGCCAAGCGTGCTGCACTGAAAGCAGCCGGCGACTACGAAGGGCTTCAGAAATTGCCGCGCAACGCATCACCGGTGCGCTTGCACAACCGCTGCCAGTTGTCGGGCAGGCCCAAAGGCTACATGAGGCAGTTTGGCGTTTCGAGGATCAACTTCCGCGAAATGGCACTCAAAGGACTGATCCCCGGAATTAAAAAGACCAGTTGGTAACGATTAATAACACGAAAAAAATTAATTCTGATGAATACTGATCCAATTGCAGATTATTTGACCCGAGTCAGGAATGCCATCGCTGCCAAGCATCGTATGGTTGAGATCCCGGCTTCAAATCTGAAAAAAAACATAACGAAAATCCTGTACGAAAAAGGATACATCCTGAACTACAAAGTTGAGGACAATTCCGCACAGGGTTCCATCAAGATTGCGTTGAAATACCACCCGGTAACCAAAATGCCGGCACTGAGCAGACTGGAGCGCGTTTCCCGTCCCGGCCTGCGAAAATATGTGGACGCCAAAGACTTGCCCAGGGTCCTGAACGGACTCGGTATTGCCATCCTGTCAACTTCGGCAGGTTTGATTACCGACAAAGAAGCGCGCAAGCTCAATGTTGGCGGCGAAGTAATTTGTTACATCAGTTAATGGAGGAGAAAGATCAATGTCACGAATAGGAAAATTACCCATTGCAATTCCCCAGGGAGTGGAAATTACCGTTACCGATACCAATATGGTGAAGGTGAAAGGAAAACTCGGCGAATTGCAACAACTGGTTGATCCCGCGCTGACGGTGAAGGTTGAAAACGGCGAAGTTGTTGTCAGCCGTCACACCGATAGCAAAGACCACAAAGCAAAGCATGGCCTGTACAGGGTGCTTATCCACAACATGGTCAAGGGTGTTACCGAAGGATACACCACCGTTCAGGAGTTAGTGGGTGTTGGTTACAAAGCCGAAGCCAAAGGACAAATGCTTGACCTTTCGCTGGGCTATTCGCACCATATCTACATGGAACTTCCCGTGGAAGTGAAAGTGGAAACCACTACCGAAAGAGGAAAAAATCCTTTGATTAAATTGTCGTCCATCGACAAGCAACTCATCGGACAGGTAGCTGCAAAAATCCGTTCGCTCCGCAAACCGGAGCCGTACAAAGGAAAAGGTGTGAAATTCCAGGGCGAGGAGTTGAGGAAGAAACCCGGCAAGGCCGCTGCCGAGAAATAATTGAAACTGTAAACAGGAAAAACCCGAGAACAATGGGAATCAAGAATAAAAAAATGTACCGCAGGAAACGGATCAAAATGAGGATCAGGAAGACCGTGAACGGAACTTCCGAAAGGCCGCGTATGAGCGTTTTCAGAAGCAACAAGCAAATTTATGTTCAGTTGATTGACGACCTGAGTGGTAAAACCCTTATTTCGGCATCGTCCAGGGAAAAGGGCATCGAAGAAAGCACAGGCAATAAAATTGAACAAGCCCGGAAAGTGGGTAACCTGGTGGCTGAAAAAGCAAAGGCAGCAGGTGTTGAGTCTGTCGTTTTTGACAGAAATGGCTATTTGTATCACGGTAGGGTAAAGTCGCTTGCTGAAGCTGCCCGTAAAGGAGGACTAAAATTTTAAAGGATCATGTCAAACGTAAACGTAAAGAGAGTTAAATCCAGCGAAATCGAATTTAAAGACCGTCTGGTAAGTATCCAAAGGGTAACCAAAGTTACCAAAGGCGGACGGACGTTCAGCTTTTCGGCCATCGTCGTTGTTGGAAACGAAAACGGTGTTGTGGGCTACGGACTGGGCAAAGCCAAAGAGGTAACCTCAGCCATTGCCAAAGGCATTGACGATGCCAAAAAACACCTCATCAGGGTGCCTGTACTGAAAGGTACACTGCCCCACGAGCAATACGGCAAGTACAGCGGAGCCCTGGTTTACATCCAGCCTGCCGCACCCGGTACGGGAGTCATCGCCGGCGGTGCCATGCGTGCCGTGCTCGAAAGTGTTGGTGTGAAAGACGTGCTGGCCAAGTCGAAAGGCTCATCGAACCCCCACTCGGTGGTCAAAGCAACCATCGATGCCCTGTCGAAACTGCGCGACCCCGTTACCGTGGCTCAGGTTCGCGGCGTTGAGTTGGATACAGTGTTTAACGGATAATTTTGGTAAAGATGAAAAAAGTCAGGATAACACAGATAAGAAGCGCCATCAACAGGCCGAAGCGTCAGAAAGACACCATCAAAGCCCTGGGCATAAAAAAACTGCACAATCCCAAAGAACACGAGGCTACCCCTCAGGTCCTCGGAATGATTGAGAAAGTGAAACATTTGTTGAAGGTAGAAGAAATTTAAACAACAAGAGCAATGGATTTAAGTAATCTCAAGCCGGCAGAAGGTTCGGTAAAAAATAGAAAGCGCATCGGGCGCGGACAAGGTTCGGGACGTGGGGGTACCTCCACAAAAGGACACAAAGGTGCTCAGTCGCGCTCGGGTTACAAACGGAAAATTGGTTTCGAAGGCGGTCAGATGCCTTTGTTCCGCCGTGTGCCTAAGTTTGGATTTAAAAACATCAACCGCAAAGAGTACAAGCCCATTAATATCGGAACTCTTCAGCAGTTGGCCGACGAGAAAAAGATTTCGGAGATTAACTTGGAAGTGCTCATCGAAAACGGCCTGGTCAGAAGAAAAGATATGGTGAAAATTTTGGGTGACGGCGAACTGAAAGCCAAACTTGAAGTAACGGCACATGCATTTACAAAATCAGCCATCGCAGCCATCGAGGCACAAGGAGGTAAGGCCACAAAAATATAAAGCCGAATGAAGAAGTTAATAGAGACCATACGGAATATCTATAAAATTGAGGAGCTGAGGAACCGCATCCTCTACACCCTGGGTATTATCCTAATCTACCGGTTGGGATCGTATATTGTTTTGCCCGGGGTTGACCCTGCCATGCTTTCAAACCTCCAGCAGCAAGGGAGTTCCGGGCTGATGGGCTTGTTGAACATGTTTTCGGGTGGTGCTTTTTCAAATGCTTCGGTATTCGCACTGGGCATCATGCCTTACATTTCGGCATCGATTGTCATCCAGCTTCTGGGGATGGCCATTCCGTATTTTCAGCGCTTGCAGCGCGAAGGTGAGAGCGGACGAAGGAAGATCAATCAGATCACCCGTTACCTGACCGTAGCCATCGTAGCTTTGCAGGCTCCGGCCTACATCGCCAACCTGGTTTCGCAGGTGCCGCCACAGGCTATTACACCCTTTGATCCGGCAGTAACCAGCCCGTCATTCTTTTTCTACCTCTCTTCAACCGTCATCCTGATCTCAGGAACCTTATTCGTGATGTGGCTGGGTGAAAAAATTACCGACAAAGGCATCGGAAACGGTATTTCCCTCATCATTATGATCGGGATCATTGCGCGTTTGCCCGCCTCGCTGGTGCAGGAATTTGCTTCGAAAATGGAAGCATCGGGCGGCGGACTGGTTTACTTTATGGTCGAACTTGTCATCCTGGTGTTCGTTATTCTGTTCACCATCCTGTTGGTACAGGGTACGCGAAGGGTGCCCGTGCAATATGCAAAACGAATTGTAGGTAACAAACAATACGGCGGAGTACGTCAGTACCTGCCCCTGAAAGTGAACTCGGCAGGTGTAATGCCCATCATCTTTGCGCAGGCCATCATGTTCCTGCCCATTACGCTGGTTGGTTTTGCCAACTCGGAAAGTCTGTCGGGCTTTGCTTCGGCCTTTGCCGATTACACCGGGTTCTGGTACAACTTCACTTTCTTCATCATGATCATTTTGTTCACCTACTTTTACACAGCCATCACCATCAATCCTAACCAGATGGCTGACGATCTGAAGAAAAACGGCGGCTTTATTCCCGGTGTCAAACCCGGTAAAAAGACTGCCGAATACCTTGATAATATTTTGTCCAGGATAACCCTGCCCGGATCATTTTTTCTGGGCTTCATCGCCATCATGCCTGCCTTTGCAATGATTGCGGGCGTCAACAGCGGCTTTGCCCAGTTCTACGGGGGAACTTCGCTGCTGATCCTTGTCGGTGTGGTACTGGACACATTGCAACAAATTGAAAGCTATTTGCTGATGCGCCACTACGACGGACTGACCAAGTCGGGACGAATAAAGGGAAGGTCATCATTTAGCATGTAATTCTGTTTCTACGGATGACTTATATTAAAACAGACGAAGAAATAGAAATACAAAGACAGAGTTCTTTACTTGTTGGAAAAACTTTAGCCGAAGTTGCCGCACTGATCAGGCCAGGCATTGAAACCATCGAACTGGACAAACGTGCCGAGGAATTTATCCGGGATCATGGTGCGGTTCCGGGTTTCAAAGGCTACGGCGGTTTTCCGGCCACACTTTGCATCTCCGTCAACGACGTGGTGGTGCACGGTATCCCCGGAAAACAAGTGCTGAAAGAGGGCGACATTGTTTCCATCGACTGCGGCGTGCTGATGAATGACTTTTACGGCGATTCGGCTTACACCTTTGCCGTTGGCGAAGTGGAGAAAGAAATCCTCCTGCTGATGGAACGGACCAAGGAGTCACTTTATCTGGCCATCGAACAGGCGGTTGCAGGAAAAAGGGTTGGCGACATCGGGAATGCGGTGCAGTCCTACGTTGAAAATTTCGGTTACTCGGTGGTAAGAGACCTGGTAGGACATGGCGTGGGGCGCAACCTCCACGAAAAACCCGAGGTGCCGAATTTCGGCCGCCGGGGAACAGGGCCGAAACTGAAACAGGGCATGTGCCTGGCCATTGAACCCATGGTTAACCTGGGTGTGAAGGAAGTTTTTCAGGACAAAGACGGCTGGACAATCCGTACCAACGATGCAAAACCATCGGCGCACTTTGAGCACGACATCGCGATCCGGAACGGCAAAGCCGATATTTTGTCAACATTTGAATATATTGAAAAAGTGTTGAATAAGTGATTGTGATCAGAAAACAGAAAACCGGAAATAATACATCGAAAATAATACATAAAAAGTATGGCCAAACAACAGTCGATAGAGCAGGATGGTACCGTAATTGAGTCGTTGGGCAACGCAATGTTCCGCGTCGAGCTTGAGAACGGACATGTCATCATTGCGCACATTTCCGGAAAAATGCGCATGCATTATATTAAGATTTTGCCCGGCGACAGGGTCAAACTGGAAATGTCGCCCTACGATTTGACAAAAGGAAGAATTACGTTCAGATACAAATAACAGAACAATGAAAATAAGAGCATCCATAAAAAAAAGAAGCCCAGAGGACAAGATGGTCCGCCGCAAAGGAAGGCTGTACATCGTTAACAAAAAGAATCCGAAGTTTAAACAACGTCAGGGATAACCGCTGACAGAAAAAAAAGATAGTTATGGCTAGAATTGCTGGAGTTGACATCCCCAATAACAAAAGAGGTGAAATTGCTTTGACCTACATTTACGGCATTGGCAGGAGTAAGGCGCAAACCATCCTGGACAAGGCTGAAATTGATTGGGACAAAAAAGTTAAAGACTGGACCGATGACGAGCAAAACCGTGTTCGTACCGTCATCACCGATTCGGTGAAGGTGGAAGGCGAGTTGCGCTCCGAAACGCAGATGAACATCAAACGACTGATGGACATCGGCAGCTACCGTGGCATCAGGCACCGTATCGGACTGCCTGTACGCGGACAAAATACCAAGAACAACGCCCGTACACGCAAAGGCCGTAAGAAAACCGTTGCCAACAAAAAAATGGCTACCAAATAGTAAATTGATTTAAACATGGCAAAAAAAACCAGAGGATCGAAAAGGGTCGTTAAAGTTGACCCGGTAGGAAGGGCTTACGTAAAAGCTTCTTTCAACAATATTATTATTTCGCTGACGAATGAGGCCGGCCAGGTTATTTCGTGGTCGTCTTCGGGAAAAATGGGCTTCAAAGGCTCCAAGAAAAATACGCCTTACGCTGCCCAAATGGCAGCCGAAGACTGCGCCAAAGTAGCTTACGACCTGGGCCTGCGCAAGGTGAAGGTTTATGTAAAAGGACCCGGAAACGGCAGGGAATCGGCCATCCGGACCATCCACTCGGCAGGCATCCAGGTCAACGAAATTATTGATGTAACGCCAATGCCGCACAACGGCTGCAGGCCCCCCAAACGCAGAAGGGTATAAAAAAGCAAAAGTTTTAACCGACAAATAAAGTAATTATGGCAAGATATACCGGCCCAAAGTCGAAAATTGCACGAAAGTTCGGCGACCCCATTTTCGGGCCCGATAAATTTCTGGAAAAGAAAAATTACCCTCCCGGACAGCACGGCAACTCGCGGAGGCGTAAAAAAGAATCCGAATACGGCGTTCAGCTGAAAGAAAAGCAGAAAGCCAAATACACTTACGGTATCCTCGAGCGGCAGTTCCGCAACATTTTTGCAAGGGCTTCGCGCAAGAAGGGAATCACCGGCGAAAACCTGCTTCAGCTGATCGAGTCGCGTCTGGACAATGTTGTGTTTCGCATGGGCATTGCACCCACACGCTCGGGAGCCCGTCAACTGGTTTCGCACAGGCACATCACGGTAAACGGGAATATCGTCAACATTCCGTCGTACAGCCTGCGCGAAGGCGATGTGGTAGGTGTTCGCGAAAAATCCAAAAGCCTGCTGGTGATCACCGAATCGCTGGCTGCAAACCGCAAAACATATTCCTGGATTGAATGGGACGAAGAAAAGATGTCAGGAAAATTCCTTAATTATCCCCCCCGTGAGGAGATACCCGAGAACATCAAAGAACAACTGATTGTTGAATTGTACTCGAAATAAGCATTGACAGCGTAACTGAAACATTAAATTTAAAGGAATAACATGGCAATATTAGCATTTCAAAAACCCGATAAGGTAATCATGAATGAAGCCGATGAATTCACCGGCTCATTTGAATTTCGTCCGCTGGAACCCGGTTTTGGCATGACCATTGGCAATGCGCTTCGCAGAATACTTCTTTCTTCACTCGAAGGCTTTGCCATCACCAACATCAGGATTGACGGTGTGGTACACGAATTCTCGACCATCGAAGGTGTTGTGGAAGACGTTACCGAGATTGTGCTGAACCTGAAAAAAGTGCGCTTTAAACAACAAATCCAGGGCGAGACTACCGAAAAGGTGAATATCGTCATTGGCGACCAGGAGGTCTTCGAAGCCGGCGACATCAACAAGTTTCTTTCGGTGTTCCAGGTGCTGAATGCTGATGAAGTCATCTGCAAACTTGACCCGTCGGTGAAGCTGAGCATGGAACTGACCATCAGCAAAGGACGCGGGTACGTGCCTGCCGAAGAAAACAAGGATCCCAACGCACCCCTGGGTACCATCGCCATCGACTCCATCCACACGCCCATCAAAAACGTGAAATACACCGTGGAAGACTACCGTGTGGAACAAAAAACCGACTACGAAAAACTGGTGATCGACCTGGTGACCGATGGTTCCATCCATCCCAAAGAAGCTTTGAAAGAAGCAGCCACCATTCTGATCCACCATTTCATGCTGTTCTCTGACGAGAAAATCACGCTGGAGACGGAAGAAAAATCCGTGACGGAAGAATTTGACGAAAACACCCTCCACATTCGACAGTTGCTGAAAACCAAGCTGGTTGACATGGACCTGTCGGTCAGGGCACTCAACTGCCTGAAAGCCGCCGATGTGGATTCGCTGGGCGACCTGGTGGCCTACAACAGAAACGATCTGCTGAAATTCAGGAACTTCGGTAAAAAATCACTGGCCGAACTCGACCAGCTTGTTGAATCCAAAGGACTGGAATTCGGCATGAATGTAGCAAAGTATAAATTAGATAAGGATTAAGTGAGATGAGACACAGAAAGAGTTTTAACCATCTGGGAAGGACCAGCGCACACCGCAAAGCCATGTTGTCGAATATGGCTTCTTCCCTGATCTTGCATAAACGCATCAACACAACGGTAGCCAAAGCCAAAGCGCTGCGCACCTACGTTGAGCCCTTGATCACCAAGGCAAAAGACGATACCACACACTCGCGCAGGGTGGTGTTCAGCTATTTACAGAACAAATTCGCGGTAACGGAATTGTTCCGTGAAGTGTCGGCCAAAGTGGGCGACCGTCCCGGTGGCTACACCCGCGTGATCAAGCTGGGCAAGCGCCTGGGCGACAGTGCCGAGATGGCCATGATCGAACTGGTTGACTTCAATGAGCACCTGCTGGCCGAAAAAGCAACCAAGAAGAAGACCAGCCGTCGCCGCCGTGGCGGGAAAAAGAAAACAACGGCCGCTGCTGCCGAAGCCCCCGCTGCCAAAGTTGAAGCACCGGTAGCCAAAGAAGCCGCTACCGAAGAAAAAACGCCAGCATCGGAGGCGGAAATCAAAGACGCACCCGAAGCGAAAGCCGAAGAAACCCCCAAAGCCGAAGCCAAAAAAGAAGAAAAGGTTGAAGAGAAGAAAGAGGCTAAAGCCGAGGTGAAACCTGCTGAAGAAAAAACGAAAAAGAAAGAGGAAAAAGCCGACTCGAAAGATGAGGCCGAAAAGAAGGAAGAATAGTTGTTCATCAGCTAAAAAGAAAAAGGATGAGGGCGCAGGCTTTTATCCTTTTTTTTGTGCTTTTCAGGGCTGAGAAGCATTCGGGCGTCGGGGGTAATTGATGAAGTCGGAGAGCCATCAGTAGCCTGGGGCTTAAGCCCCAGGCTACTGATCTCAGGCTACTGATCTGCATTCCAGCCTTTAAGACCCAGGCTACAGATCAGCGCTCCAGCATGGACGTACTGAAACTGCTTTCCGACAGGTTTGAACCCGCCTGCAGTTTGGTTACTGTTAACACCGAACGCCTGCCGTTTTGTACGTTCTCCACTTCCATTTGACGGGCCAGCGCCTTGCCGTCGCCAAGTTGCCGGTGATTGCGCTGGTGCAAAATTTTCCTGAGTTCGTCGTCAAAATCGTAGTATTCGCTTTTGTAAACATAAAAGCTGGTTTTGCCTATCCAAACTAGTTTTCGTGAAAAGCCGTTCTCGTCGGCGATTTTTTCGGTTTTGGGTGTAACTTCAATCAGCCAGCAATCCTCACCTTCAATGCTGTCGCTGCCTTTGAGCTTGTAATCGAAATCGTCCAGGCTGGGCCGGCTCATGTCGGCATTGCTGAACTCGGAACCCATAAAGCTCTTGCTTTTCTCGCTGCTGACGATGCGCCTTGTTTTCCGTAGCACGGGCAGGTAAATCCACATATCGTCGTCTTTGTCTTTGTAGTCGAAGATCAGCATGCCTGTTCCCTTAACATTGGCCGGCGACAGGAATTTGATGATGACTTTGGTGGTTTCGCCGAACTTTTTCGAAGCCATCGAAGTCTCCCGCACCCGCTTGTTGCCTTTGGCATCGTAAATAGTTAGGGTGGTTGTCATTTCAAAAGCATCGGGTTCCGAAACATTCATCGCTTTGCGAAAGATATCCCTCGGGTTTTGTGCGGTCGCAGGCATCAGCAACCAAAACAAAAGCAGACATAAAATGGCAGTTGTTGTTTTCATGGTTTTATTTTTTAAAGGTTCGTTTTGTTTTAGTTTCGGGTGTTCCGCGCTGTTCGCGGGTTTGTTTTCTTTTCCAGAAAGCCCGGCCTGAACAACAGGCTGATGGCCGGGATGAGCACCAGTGCACCCAGCAGGCAGAACAGAATGGAATAGATGATCAGAAAAGCAAAATATTTGATGGTCAGGAAGGAGGAAACGAACAGCACGGCAAAACCGAGCATGACCGAAAAAGCATTAATGGTGATGCCCCGG
>JAJRWG010000180.1 GCA_024276895.1 Bacteroidota bacterium | reverse complement strand
GTGCATAAAAAAAGACGGCTGTCCACCGTCTGTTAAAATAGATGTTTCCGGAACGTTCACAACGTTTCTCCTGTCGCTGAAATGCGTGCTGAAATCAGGGAGCATCTTCATTTCAGGTTACAAAAGTACTACTATTTCAGCTTGAACAAAACCGGAGTTATCGACAATGCAAGGGTAGTTTTTAACAAAACCCGACCCAAAATACAAATCCCAAAATCACACATCACATCAATCGTCATCGTAAAGCGTCAATCGTAAACGGTAATCCGTCATTCGTAATCCGTAAATCGCCAACCCCAAAAATCTCTAATACTCATCCCAGCTCTTGACCGTGAGGTCTTCGGGCTTGTAGCGGGTGAATGAATAGATAAATGCACTGGCCAGGCGGGCATTGGTGATGAGGGGCACGTTAAAGTCAACCGCTGCCCGGCGAATGGTGTAGTCGTTATCCAGTTCCTCGCGGCTGAGGTTTTTGGGGATGTTGATCACCAGGTCGATTTCCTTGTTCCTGATCATCTCGAAGGCGTTGGGTTCCTGCTTCACGTCGGGCCAGTTGACGGCAACAGTGGCGATGCCGTTCTTGGCAAAGAAATCGTGCGTTCCCCTGGTGGCAAATAATTTGTATCCAATGCCGGTCAGCATGCGTGCGCTTTCCAGCAGTTCCGTTTTGGAACGCATGGGGCCCGAGGAGATCAAAATGTTTTTCTCGGGGATGCGGTACCCCACCGACAGCATGGATTTCAAAATGGCTTCGTAGTAGTCATCGCCGAGGCAACCCACTTCGCCTGTGGAGGCCATGTCCACTCCCAGCACCGGATCAGCCTTGCTGAGGCGCGAGAACGAGAACTGCGAAGCCTTCACCCCGATGTGGTCGATGTCGAAAAGGGATTTATTGGGCTTTTCCACCTTTTCGCCCAGCATGATGCGTGTGGCGTAGTCGATAAAATTGGTCTTGAGCACCTTGCTTACAAACGGCAGGCTGCGCGAGGCCCGCAGGTTGCACTCAATGACCTTGATGTCGTTGTCTTTGGCCAGAAACTGGATGTTGAACGGCCCGCTGATCTGCAGTTCTTCGGCAATACGGCGACTGATTTTCTTGATGCGGCGGATGGTTTCCACGTAAACCTTTTGGGGCGGGAACATGATGGTGGCATCGCCCGAGTGCACCCCGGCAAATTCAATGTGTTCCGAAATGGCGTAAACCACGATTTCACCTTTGTCGGCAACGGCATCCATTTCAATTTCCTTGGCATCGGTCAGGAACTTGGAAACCACCACCGGATACTGTTTGGAAACCTGGGTGGCCAGTTTCAGAAAGTGTTCCAGTTCGTCTTCGTTGGAGACGATGTTCATGGCTGCGCCGGAAAGCACGTAAGACGGACGGATCAGGACGGGAAAGCCCACCTCTTCGGTAAAGGTAAAAATGTCCTGCATGCTGCTGAGTTCTTTCCATTTGGGCTGGTCCACCCCGATCTTGTCGAGCATGGCCGAAAACTTGTGCCGGTTTTCCGCCCGGTCGATGAACTGGGGTTGTGTGCCCAGGACTTTTACGTTTTGCCGGTAAAAACGCATGGCCAGGTTGTTGGGGATCTGCCCGCCGGTGGAAACGATCACCCCGTACGGCTGTTCCAGTTCGATGATGTCGAGGGTACGTTCAAAACTCAGTTCATCAAAATACAGGCGGTCTGAAATATCGTAGTCGGTACTCACCGTTTCGGGATTGTAGTTGATCATCACCGAACGGTAGCCTTTGGTCTTGATGGTTTTCAGGGCGTTGACACCCGACCAGTCGAATTCCACACTGCTGCCGATGCGGTAAGCGCCTGAACCCAGAACAATCACGGAGCGGCCGTCACCCTCGAATTCAACGTCATGTTCTTCTCCGTGGTAAGTCAGGTAAAGATAGTTGGTTGCAGCCGGATGTTCCGCAGCCAGGGTGTCTATCTGTTTGACGTAAGGGATGATACCCTTTTCTTTTCGGTGCTTCCTCACCTGGAGGATTTCATTGTCCGTGCCGCCGATTTCCCGGTTGCGGAAGATCAGTCTGGCCAGTTGAAAGTCGGAGAATCCCATGCGTTTGGCCCGTAAAAGCAATTCGTCAGGCAAGACCTTCAGGCGTTGTACCGAACGGATCTCCAATTCCAGTTCGAAGATGTTCTTCAGCTTTTCGAGGAACCAAAGATCGATTTTTGTGGCATCGAAGATCTGTTGCACCGTCCATCCCCGCTTAAATGCCTCGGCAATGATAAAAATGCGTGTGTCTGTGGGTGTGTTCAGTTCTTTTTCGATATCGCGAATGTTGAGTTCCTTGTTGGCGGTGAAGCCGTGCATGCCCAGTCCGATCATCCGCAGCCCCTTCTGGATGGCTTCTTCAAAGCTGCGGCCGATGGCCATTACTTCGCCCACACTTTTCATGCTGGAACCGATTTCTTTGGAAACCCCCAGGAACTTGTTCAGGTCCCAGCGTGGGATTTTCACAACCAGGTAATCCAGCGCCGGTTCAAAAAAGGCCGTGGTGGTTTTGGTGACGCTGTTTTTCAGTTCGTGCAGTCCGTAACCCAGCCCCAGCTTGGCCGCCACAAATGCCAGCGGGTAGCCCGTAGCCTTGGATGCCAGGGCACTGGAACGCGACAGCCGGGCGTTGACCTCGATAACGCGGTAATCTTCCGATTCGGGGTCGAGGGCGTACTGCACATTGCACTCGCCCACGATGCCCACCGCCTTGACGATCTTGATGGACAGTTGCCTTAGTCTGTGATACTCACTGTTGGTGAGCGTTTGCGAAGGTGCCACCACGATGCTTTCGCCCGTGTGGATACCCAGCGGGTCGAAGTTCTCCATATTGCAAACGGTGATGCAGTTGTCGTAACGGTCGCGCACCACCTCATACTCCACTTCTTTCCAGCCTTTGAGCGATTCTTCAACCAGAATTTGTCCCGAGTATGAAAACGCCTTGCGTGCCAATTGCCTGAGTTCGTCCGCATTGAAACAAAACCCGCTGCCCTGTCCGCCCAGGGTGTAGGCAGCACGGACAATCACCGGGAAGCCTACGCTTTTTGCCGCTTCAAGGGCTGCTTCAACCGAAGTTACGGCAGTGGATTTGGGTGTCTTCACCCCGATGGTGTGCAGCAACTCGGCAAACTTCTGCCTGTTCTCCGTTTCGATGATGGCCTCGATGGGCGTGCCCAGTACCTGAAGGTCGTGCTTTTTCAAAATGCCCTTTTCGTGCAGGGCGATGCCGCAGTTCAGGGCGGTTTGCCCGCCGAAGGCCAGCAAAATGCCGTCGGGCTTTTCCTTTTCGATGATCTTTTCAACAAAATAGGGCGTCACAGGCAGGAAATAGATTTTGTCGGCAATATCCTCCGAGGTCTGCACCGTGGCAATGTTGGGGTTGATGAGGACGGTTTCAATGCCTTCTTCTTTCAGCGCTTTGAGGGCCTGCGATCCGCTGTAATCGAATTCGCCGGCTTCGCCGATCTTCAGGGCTCCGGAGCCGAGGATGAGGGCTTTTTTGATGGGGTTAGGGATCATTTGTTTTCTTTTGGGGGGTTATTGAGGTGTATAAGGTTTAAAGGGTATAAAAGGTGAGAAGGGGGTTGGATTGTAGAAAATATATTAATTATAAACTCAAAAAAGTGCTTTGTCATTGTCTGTTATTTTAATGTTGTTTTTTAAAGTCTTCTTTTCGGTTTTTAACATAATTGATGAATCCGTTCAGGCTTATTTTGGATTTTTCAATGAGTTGTAATCCTTGTTTGTAAAGTTGTGGATCGATATAGTTGAGGTCAAGGCAGGAAATCAGGTGGTCCTTGAGCTCGTAAACAGAGCCTCTTGCTATCCGGTAAAACTGAATCCCTTCCTGATAGTGATACCTGCCGTACCCTTCTGTAATATTTGCGGTTGTGCTGATGCAACACCTGCGTATCTGCTGCACCAGGTTGAATTTCTCTTCACCGGGAAGAAATGGAATAATCTTTTCGTAGAAAAACAGTTTAAGCTTTCTGGCATCCTGCCAGCAAACCAAACCGGTGAAATCTTTGTGCTCCTCGTACCGTGCAGCAGCTTCACTAAAAACATGACCGGCGTCCATCACTCTAAATTTTGTAAATCAAATTTTAATATTCATTTCTACAAATCTTTCAACCCCTTACACCTTTCCTGCCCTTTAAACCCTTTATACCCTATATACCCTTTACACCTTACAAGCCTTCTCCACCTCCCCAATAAACTCCCCAAACAAAAAGGCCGTATCCGTAGGGCCGCTGGAGGCTTCGGGGTGGAACTGGGTAGTGAAAACGGGTTTGCTTTTGTGCTTTAATCCTTCGTTGCTTCCGTCGTTCAGGTTCTCAAAAGCGCTATCCCAGCCTTCGGGGATGCTGTCGTTTTCCACGGCAAAACCGTGGTTCTGTGAGGTAAGGTAGGCTTTGTTGGTACCCACCTGCAGAACAGGCTGGTTGTGGCTGCGGTGACCGAACTTGAGTTTGTAGGTTTTTGCACCCGCAGCCAGGGCGGTCAACTGGTGCCCCAGGCAGATGCCGAACACAGGCTGGTCTTTCGTGAGGGAAACTTCCAGGTTTTGGATGGTCGGCACACACATTTTAGGATCGCCGGGGCCGTTGGAGATGAACAGTCCGTTGAAATCTTCATCCAGGTAGTTGTAATCCCATGGCACACGAATAACCGTCGTATCGAAGCGCAACAGGTAGCGGATGATGTTGTTCTTCACCCCGCAGTCGATGAGCAGGATGCGGTACTTCCCGTTGCCGTACACCCTTTTTTCCGGGATGCTGACCTGATCCACCAGATTGTCTTTATTGGGATCGTAAAAAGGAATGTCGCGATCAAATACGATTTTGGCCAGCATGGATCCCTTCTCCCGAATGATCTTGGTCAGTTTCCGGGTGTCGATACCGAAGAGTCCGGGCACCTTTTCCGCTTTGAGCCAGTCACCCAGACTTTGACTGGCGTTCCAGTGGTTGTATTTTGCCGAATAATCGGAAATGATGAG